>CAKUNS010000056.1 GCA_934668515.1 uncultured Eggerthellaceae bacterium | reverse complement strand
GGCCGATGGCGGCGTTGTCAATTGGGACGACTACACAACCATTACGGTTCTTTCGGCCGCTGCGTGGATCGCTTTGATTGCGGTTTCTATCGTTGCGGTGATTCGTTACCCGCGAAAGGCGCAAATGGGCTTTTGCCTTGCTGCTTTTGCTCTTGTTGTTGTGCAGGGAGCCGGCGTGGCAAGCCTTTTCGTTGGCGAGTCGGGTGCTTCGAATGTCGCTGGCAGAACCATGATGGTTTCCGAGAAGGGCCTGCTCGATGTTTCCGCGAAAACCAACGTCGTCGAGTTCGTTCTCGACAACTATGACACCGCTCTGCTGGAGCAGGCTGTTTCCGAAGAGCCTGAGATGTTCGACGGCTTCGAGGGCTTCACGTGGTTTAAGGACTCTGCGGGGTCGATGATCCCTACGCGCTACGGTAACGTGTTTCTTTTGACGGGCGTGCTGCCGCGCGAGGACGAGCCATTCTCTGCGTTTCTTGCTAACCGTTACGCTCGAAGCTCCTACTTGAGCGACATCAGAGAAGCGGGTTACGACATCGGGGTTTACAGCGATACGCTTGGTGAGCAGTATTTAAGTGCGGACGAAGCCACTCAACATCTATATAGGTACACGAGCAATATCGCTCCGCTCGATCGCGATGCGATGAGCGTTCCGGCAACCGCGGCGTCTCTTTTGCGATGCGCGCTGTACCGAGACCTTCCTTGGTTGGCGAAGCCTCTGGCTTGGTTTTATACCGACGAGGTTAACAGGAGCATGTTCGGGTTGGGTAGGGGCGCATCGGATAAAACGCCGTACCTTATGGATGATGGCTCTCTGCTTTCGCGGTTGCGTACGGAAGGTCTGTCGACTAACGAGCAGGATGCATCGTATCGATACATTCACGTTATAGGCGCGCATGATCCGTTCTCTCTTGATCGCAATGGGGAAGAAGTAGGTGTTGGCAATTCGAATCCGCTCGATCAAGCGATCGGTTCAATGAAGATCGTTGAGACCTATATAAATGAGTTGAAGCGACTTGGCGTGTATGAGCAGACGACTGTGATCGTGACGACCGACCATGGTTCCTGGTGGTGCCAGGAAAGCGAGATTGACCAGCCGAAGTCGCCCATTGTCCTGTTCAAGCCCGCTGCGAGCGTTGCGGGTGGTAGGGATAAGCCCTTCGCTGTTTCTGAATCGCCGGTTTCAGCTGGGGATATCTTGGCTACAGTGGAGGAAGCGGTCGGGGCGCCGAATCCTTCTACCTTCGGCGAGTCCTTGGCCGGCAAGCTGGGGGATGGGAGCCACTATCGCAAGGGCGATCAAACCCGGTACTTTTATATGACGACAAGTGATGGCGTCCACGACCAGAAGATCCAAAAGTATGCGATCAACGGTGATGCGCGTGATTTGGGAAGTTGGTCGCGAACCAACGTGGAGTGGGATGCTCAAAGCTAGCGTCACCTAAATAGTGAGCCTTGCATGAACGGCGGCTGCCTCTGAACTGGCAGTCGCCGTCTTTTATAGTGAGGGGCATTGCGTGCTTTCGTTTGCATAGTGCACGCGATCTAGGCAACCTGCGCTATGGACATGCGGCTTCTGCTTCCCTTGCCTGCGAGCCTACGGGAATGCGCTTCCGCCGATCCTTTCTGCTATTTGTATCGCGCATTTTTGCGTCTGTTCGTCTCGAAGGGTGGCGCCCATGCGGACCCGGGTCCTCGGCCCGGCCCGCAGGGCGGCGGTCGAGCCAGGGCACTTGCCCGCCGCCCCCTGCGCCCCGCCCGCCGGGTTGTGGAGTCCCTGTGGAGCGCGGCCCCGCCCTTGACCCGGGCGCG
>CAKUNS010000055.1 GCA_934668515.1 uncultured Eggerthellaceae bacterium | reverse complement strand
ATGATGTCGCGCACCGAGAACCCGTGAACGAAGAACCCAAGATCGATGGTGAACAGCGGCTTCGTCATATGCGTGAGCCACGAGGCAACCGACAGGAAGGCGACGCGGGAAAGAAACGCGCCCGCCAAACCAAGGATGCGACCGATATGCTGCTGGTTCTTAGGAAGCCTGTTAGAAGTGATGCTGATGAACACGATGTTGTCGATGCCCAACACGATCTCCAAGAAAAGAAGCGTCACCAGCGAGATCCACGCATCGGCGGTGGTGAACACCGAAAAATCGAACATATGAAGTTCTCCTTCGTTTTTCGTCTACGTCCGAACCGAAACAAGCCCGTAGAAAAGAAAAAGACTCACGGCGCAACGACAGAATCGCTACGCCATGAGTCTTGCCATTTAAGCCATGCCAGACGGTGATCATCAATGCCGCCGCCACGATGTTGAACATGGGCACGCGACGTTAATCGCGCCAACTACTCCCCCACGGGTTGCGACGATCCTAACACGCAAAGTCAAAAAAGGGCAATGCTATAATGCCCAAAGCACACAACCCTCAAGGAGTTCTCCATGTCTAAACTCAACGATCTGGAACACTGGGTGGACAACCTGCTGCACCCGCAACCGGTCGAGTACACACGCAAAGACGGCAACATCATGAGGCTTGACGACGCCGGCCTTAAACGCCCCCTTGGCATGACCCGCCAGGCGAAGTTGATCATGGTGGGCCTTGTCGTTGCCGGCATCGTCATCGGCGCGATGATCTTGAACAACACCGTCTACGAAACGGCGCGCCAGGCAAAGCTCGCCCAAGCTAGCGTCGAAACCAACATCCAACGAGAAGCGTCAGCCGATACCCTGCCCAATCTTGCGTCTTACATCACCATGAACGACGACGAAATCAAAACCGCCATCGAGCAGCAGGGCTTCAGCATCTACGATGCCACCTCCGAAAGCGACTCGGGCATCACAGTCTATAAGCTTCCGTCCGACGTTTCCGTCGTCGATGCAGGCTTGCTGTATTCGCGCGGAATCAGCAAGCTCACCGCATCACAGGCAACGCTGCTGTTGAACGGCTCATGGCAGCTTGGCACCAACCACGACAGCGGCACCACGATCGTGGTCCGTTACGCCGATTTCAAATCCACTTCGGCTGAAAGCGCGATTTCACTCGCGATGAGCAAGGAAGGGATCGAAGCCGGATCGGTCTCCGACAGCGGAACCGACGACTCGGGCAACACCTACCGAAGCGGAACGCTCGAAGCCAACGGCGCAACATATACCTGGCGCGTTTCTGCGATTGACTTAAGCAAGATCTACGACATCAGCGGTATACCCAGCACGGCCTATTACGTGGGAATCCGTTTGACGCAAAACGCATAGCGACCAACACGCAAGCACGCAGAACCCGATACGCCCCTGCAACTCGCCTTGAGACTGCAGGGGCATATTCATTGCTGTTTGCATCGACTCGCGACTCGCCCACCGAACCGCACGGGGATTCTTACCAAGCGCGCCCGAGAGGACGATTGGCAACGCCTAGGATTCATCGAAATCGCTCAGGAAGTAGTCATACAGATCGGCGCGTACCGGCGTCTCAAGATCGTACTCGATCTCAACCGCGCTCGTTTTCCCATCAGCCATGACGATCTGCTCGAAACACCCCGTCGGATGCATCTCGCCAAGGAAGTAGAACTCGGTTCCATTGTCCTTGTCGTTCTTATTCTTGCGCAGGAACAGGTAACAGCGCATCCCGTTCTGGCTCGCATGGCGCAGCTTGATGATCTCAGGCGACTCCAGCGTGCGTTTGCTCTTGGAGATGGCGATGATCCTTCGGCTGGATACGAAACGATCCTGATACTGTGTGGTGATGCTGATGTCGGGATCCTTCTCGTAATTGACGAAAACAGGGAACGTGTTGGTTTCCGTGTCGTGGAAATAGCCGCCGACGTTTTGATAGTTCGGCTCACGCGACCAGCGCAAAAGTCGGCGTCTCGAGCCGTTCGGGGCCGTCTTCGATAAGGGAAAGAAGTGTGTCCAGGTCGCTCTTTCGCTTGCCGGCCGCCATCTTCGTCGAGATGAACTTGAGCATCGCGAGTTTGCCCGCATCGAAAGAAAAGGGCGCATCGGGCTCGTACTGTTGAAGAAACGCCTGATAGGATCCATATTTGCTGATGATAAGCAGGAGATCTACCGAATCGTTCTCATCAAAATCCAAAAGCGATGGAATACGACCGAGCAAACGGCGAAGATCGTCGTATTCGCTGCGAATAAGCTTCGCAGAACCGAATTTCCCCTGTTCAAGCGCTTTGAAGATACGCTGCTCCGACACACGGTCGAACGAGATCGTCGAACAACCGGGAATAAGCGAGCCTCCCTCTTTCACCACCTTGCGCAGGTTATCTTTGTTGTAGGTATGATCTCCCGCCAGCGCGATCGGAATCAGATAGTTTTGCTGGTAGTTCCCGATGAAATCAAGAACGAGCGTGTAATCCTTCGAGGGATCCTTGCGCAAACCGCGGCCAAGCTGCTGAACGAACACGATCGCCGATTCGGTTTTACGAAGCATGATGATCTGATTGAGCGACGGGATATCGATTCCCCCGTTCAAGATGTCGACCGAGAAAATGTACTGGATCTGCCCGCGCTCAAGAGAAGCAATGGCGCTATCGCGGTCGGCATCGGACGATTGACCGCTAATCGCAACGCTCGAATACCCTCGTTCGTTGAAAAGGCGCGACAACTCACGAGCCTCGTCGATGATGATGTAGTCGAATTCCTCGGGATCAACCTGGTCAAGCTTTCCCGAAAGCTGAACAACCATCGCGAAAAGGCACGTCGCATCTTGCGCCGTCTTGTCAGAGAACATGCCATAGGTGTAGCTGCCGCCAAGGACCCTGCGATAGCTTGCCATAGAGGCGTCGAGGATCCTTTGACGATGCGCGATGAACAAAACACGCGATGGCTTCGTAGAAGCCACGTCCAAAGCCGAAAGATAGGGTTTTACCTGTACCGGTCGCTGAAACCAGCAGAGCGCGGCTTTCATGGCGTCTGTGAAGCACGTCTAGGGCTTCCAGGGCGCTTTCCTGCATCTTATTGGGACGGATTCCGCTGGAAAGACCAATGCCAAAAGACGATTCTGTTGGCTGGCTGCCGGTCAAAGGAGCCGTCGCCCTCGAACCCAACGCGGACGTTGCCCCATCACTACGAAACGACCGCTTGGATCGGACCGCCTCGGGCTTTTCCGTGGGATGCTCGTTAAGAAAACGCTCATACGAAGCGATCCACGACTCGGTTATCGGCACCGTGTTTTGGTCGTCCCACAGCTTCTCGAAATCCGACTTGGTTGTAGCATCTCGCCCTGCGGGAACGTGCGAAAGAGCACGTTCCATGACGGCACGATCGACGCGCGCGAAAGGCGCCGCTCCGCCCCAAGCAAAACTCAATCAACAGGCCTTAGAAGCATCTGTGGCAACAATGTCACGAGAACCATACCATCTTATCGTGCAGAAGCCCCTGTTAGGCGCAAAGAGGCTTTGAGGGCTATACTTCCGGTAAACACACCGATCAATGGAGGTAAGGAAGCTTAATGAAAACCGTGAACGTAGTCGCTGCGATCATCACGTATGAGAACAAAGTGTTCGCCACGCAGCGTGGATATGGCGAGTTCCAAGGAGGATGGGAGTTCCCTGGCGGAAAAGTCGAAGATGGCGAAACCCCCGAAGAAGCCCTGATCCGTGAGATCCATGAAGAACTCGGTGCGGGAATCTTGGTTGGGGATTTCGTTCATCAGGTTGAGTACGACTACCCCACCTTCCATCTCTCAATGAAATGCTTTCAATGCTCCGTCGTGGAAGGGCATTTGCAGCTTCTTGAGCATTCTGCGGCGAAGTGGCTTGACGCAAGCAATCTTCGCTCGGTTAATTGGCTGCCAGCCGATATCGAAGTGGTTGACGCAATCGAAGAGCAGGGTCTTCTGAATTAAGACCTTGCTTGAAAATGCATGGGAAAGAAAAAAGCCGCTGTAAGCGGCTTTACTGTTTTTTGGAGGCGACGCCCGGATTCGAACCGGGGGTGAAGGCTTTGCAGGCCTCTGCCTTACCACTTGGCCACGTCGCCA
>CAKUNS010000054.1 GCA_934668515.1 uncultured Eggerthellaceae bacterium | reverse complement strand
TCAGGGGGACACCACCGTCTTGGTGACCTCCGTCATTTCGAAGGAAGAGAAAGATTACGACTTCTTCCCGCTGACCGTCGACTACATCGAGAAGATGTACGCCGTCGGCCGCATTCCCGGCGGCTACCTCAAGCGCGAGGCTCGTCCTTCCGAGAAGGGCACCCTTACTGCACGCATGATCGACCGCCCGATCCGTCCTGGCTTCGTCGACGGTTTCAAGCATGAGGTTCACGTCGTCGCAACCACCTTGGTCGCAGACCACACCAACCCCATTGACACCATTTGCGTTGCAGGCGCATCCGCATCCCTGATGCTTGCTTCCGCCCCCTTCGACGGCCCCGTTGCTTGTGTGCGCGTTGGCCGCGACAAGGACACCGGCGACTTCATCTGCAACCCCACGTATCAGGAACAGGAAAATTCCGATCTTGACCTGGTCATCGCCGGCACCACCGAGTACATCAGCATGATCGAGGCCGGCGGCGAGGAAATCGCCGAGGAGGACATGCTTGCAGCCATGTCGTTCGGCCAGACCGCCATCGCCGAGTTCTGCGCAGCCCAGCAGCGCTTCCTCGACAAGTGCACCATCGAAGAGAAGGAATGGAGCATCCACGCTCCCGACGCCTCCATCGCCGAGCGCATCGATCCCTTCTTCGATGAAATGTCTGCAGCCCTCAAGGACGCCGACAAGCAGGCTCGTATGGGCAAGGTTGACGAGCTTAAGGCCCGCATCAAGGCCGAGAAGTTCACCGAGGAAGAGCTTTCCGCTTGGGGTGCCGACATCGCGGCCGCTCTCAAGTCCCTTGAGAAGCATGCCATGCGTCGCATGATCATCGAAACCGGTGAGCGCGCAGACGGCCGTAAGGCCGACGAAATCAGGCCTCTGTACATCAAGCCTGGTTATCTCCCGCGTGTTCATGGCTCGGGTCTTTTCCAGCGCGGCCAGACTCAGGTTCTTTCCGTCTGCACCCTCGGCATGCTCAACGAGGCCCAGCGCCTCGACACGCTCGAGCCTGTCGACTCCAAGCGTTATATGCATCACTACAATTTCCCGCCTTACTGCACCGGCGAAACCGGTCGCATGGGCTCCCCGAAGCGTCGCGAGGTCGGCCATGGCGCTCTCGCTGAGCGCGCTTTGAAGCCGGTCATTCCTTCCGAGGACGATTTCCCGTACGCAATCCGCGTCGTTTCCGAGGTCATGGAGTCCAACGGTTCCTCTTCTATGGCTTCCACTTGCGGCTCCACTCTTGCCCTTATGGACGCAGGCGTTCCGCTGAAGGCACCTGTCTCCGGTATTGCCATGGGCCTCATCAAGGAGGACGACGGCGTCGTCATCCTGTCCGACATCCAGGGTCTTGAGGACTTCTTGGGCGATATGGACTTTAAGGTCACCGGCACCACCGAGGGCATTACCGCCCTTCAGATGGACAACAAGGCCAAGGGTCTCTCCGTTGAGATCCTCGCTCGTGCACTTGAGCAGGCAAAGCGCGGCCGTGCCTTCATCCTTGATGCGATGCTTGCCGAGATTCCCGAGCCTCGTGCCGAGCTCTCCGACTATGCTCCGCGTATCGAGACCATCCATATCCCGGTTGACAAGATCCGTGAGGTCATCGGTTCCGGCGGCAAGGTTGTTCGCGGCATCCAGGAAGAAACCGGTGCTACGATCGACATCCAGGAAGACGGCACTATCCACATCGCCGCAGTCGAGGGCAAGGCCGGCGATGCAGCTAAGCAGATGATCTTGGGCATCGTGAAGGAGCCCGAGGTTGGCGAGCTCTTCGAAGGCGAAGTTGTCGGCATCAAGGACTTCGGCGCATTCATCAAGCTCACGCCTGCTAAGGACGGCCTGCTTCATATCTCCCGCGTTGCAAACGGCCGCGTTGGCCGCGTGGAGGACGTCCTGTCCATTGGCGACGTCATCAAGGTTGAAGTTCTCGAAGTCGACCCCAAGACCGGTAAGATCTCCCTCGATCGCCTGGACAAGCCTGATGCCCCCGAAGGATCCGCGTCCCATGATTCTCGCGAGGAGCATGGTCACCGCGACAACCGTCCGGGCCGCAACAACCGTGAAGGCCGAAAGCCGCGTCGTCATCACGAGGCTTAATCGCCGCAAGCGAATTCAATCGTCTTTAGAAAGCGGAAGGGTACAAAACCCTTCCGCTTTCTTGTATTTTGAGTCCTTTCATCGCCATGAAACACTAGCGACCGGATTCGCTGATAGCATGAAAACAAAGAGAATTGGAGGCATGATCATGATCAATGTTGCTGTAGCCGGTTGTAACGGCCGAATGGGTTCCGCTGTAGTGGAAGCTGTCACATCTGCCGAGGATATGCGCGTCGCCTGTGGTATCGATCCCTTTGGCTCACGCGATGACATCCCCGTGTACGCCTCCATCGACCAGGCTATCGCTCAAGGCGGCATCGACGTTTTGGTCGATTTCACTCAACCCGATGTCGTAGCCGGCAACATCAAAGCTGCTCTCGAAGCGGGCATCGACTGCGTGATCGGCACCACGGGCTTGACGAACGACACCCTCGAAGAACTTGCATTGCACGCAGTCAACGATGCATGCTTGTTCTATGCACCGAATTTCACTACCGGTGCTGTCCTCATGATGCAATTCGCTAAAGCAGCAGCACCATATTTTCCAGAAGCAGAAGTCATCGAATTCCACCATGCAAAGAAAAAGGATGCCCCCTCTGGCACCGCCGTTAACACCGCCCACATGATTGCAGAGGCTCGTGATCATAGGCAAAGCGATGCTCCTGGAAAGGAAACCGAGATTCCCGGTGCTGAAGGTGCGCGTGGCGCGCTCATCGACGGGGTTCCCGTTCACTCCGTTCGTTCCATGGGTTATGTGGCCACTCAGGAGGTCATCTTCGGCTCCATGGGCCAGACGCTTACCATCAAGCACGATTCTTGGGATCGCACTTCGTACATGCCGGGCGTTCTTCTTGGTATTCGCAGCGTCAAAGACGAAACCGGCCTCATTGTAGGTTTAGAGAACTTCATGACGGAATAATTTCGGACCCCGATCCGATGCGATAATAAAAGTAGCTAGGCGTTTTTTAGGAATGACAGGAGCTCATGATGTCTGATCCTCAATTCGGTCGACTCATCACCGCAATGATCACCCCCTTCGACAACGAGCGCAATCTCGATCTCAAGACGTGTGCTGAATTTGCTGATCGCCTGGTTGAGGGTGGAACCGATGCGCTTGCCGTTTGCGCAACCACCGGAGAGAGCCCGACGATTTTCTATCCTCAAAAAATCGAAGTGATCAAAACCGTTCTCGAAGCAGTTGACGGTCGCGCTAAAATCATCGCAAATGTTGGCGACAATTGCACCCAGGACACCATCGACTTCGCCCGTGATGTCGAAAAGCTTGGCGTCGACGGCCTCATGTGCGTTGTTCCGTACTACAACAAGCCTCCTCAAGAAGGTTTGTACCAGCACTTCAAGGCCATTGCCGAATCCGTCGATCTTCCTGTCATTCTGTACAACATCCCCGGCCGCTGCGTTACCAACATGACCGCCGAGACCACCCTGCGACTGGCGCATGACGTTAAGAACATCGTCGCTATCAAAGAAGCCTCCGGCAACATGGAGCAAATCAAGCAGATCATCGACAATGCCCCCGAAGGTTTTGTTGTGTACTCTGGCGACGATTCTGTCACGTATGACATCATGAAGATGGGTGGTGCGGGCGTCATCTCCACCATCTCCAACATCGCCACCGCACGTATGAAGGAAATCGTAGACCTGTGCGCTGCTGGCAAGTGGGATGAAGCAAAAGCCGCCAACGACAAGCTTCTTCCCATGATGGACGGTCTGTTCGAAACGACAAACCCCATCCTTGTAAAAGAAGCCTTGAAACTCGTTGGCTTCCCGGTTGGTGGCGTCCGTCTTCCCTTGGTTGACGCAACGCCTGAGCAAAGCGAGCGTCTTGCCGCCATCATGCGCGAGGTAGGCGTTCTTTAAAACTTGGATGTAAGCGCTGAACTGCGCTTTTGGTCATAAATGACCACTATAATACCGGCAAACCCGGTATGCAAGAAACCGAGAAGGCAAGACGCTGATGGCGGCTTGTCTTCTCATGCGTATTGAAAAGGAATTGTATGGAGCAAGAAATTCAGCAACAGAAGACTGCTGCCCCTAAGAAAAAGGCGGCGCCGCGCAAACGCACGAACAAGAACAATAACAACAGCACCCCTGAAAGCAAAAGCTCAATTAAATTCGTGAAACTCGAGCATGAACGCCCCGTCCTTACCAAGGGCGGGCAGGGAAGTGACGGCGTGAAAAAGCAGGGGCAGGGCATGCCCCGAAAGCGCAAGCGCACTTCTTCCAAAAAGCCGAATGGTTCCAAGCTGCGCGTTATCCCTTTGGGCGGTCTTGACGCAATCGGCAAGAACATGACCGTCTTTGAATGCAATGGCGATCTGGTGCTTGACGACGCGGGCTTGATGTTCCCCGACGACGATCATCCTGGTATCGACCTGATCCTGCCGGATTACACCTACGTGTTGGAGCATGCCGATCAACTAAAGGGCATCTTCATCACGCATGGTCACGAAGACCACACCGGTGCGTTGCCTTACCTGTACAAAGATCTCGATCGTCCTGTGCCTATTTACGGCACCAAGATGACCCTGGGGCTTATCGAAGGCAAATTCAAAGAACACCGCATCAAGAACGCCAAACTCGTCGAGATCAAGGCCGGCGACGTGGTCAACATCGGCTGCTTCAAGGCAGAGTTCTTCGCCGTCAACCACTCTATCCCTGGTGCTGTCGGCGTGTTTCTGCAAAGTCCGGCGGGTAACATTCTTCATACGGGCGACTTCAAACTCGATCAAACCCCCATCGATGGCGTGACCACCGACTTCGCTGCGCTCGCTCGCTTCAGTGAGATCGGCGTGGATCTGATGATGTCCGACTCGACCAATGCCATGCGTAAAGAGTTCACTCCCTCTGAAGC
>CAKUNS010000053.1 GCA_934668515.1 uncultured Eggerthellaceae bacterium | reverse complement strand
ATTCAGAACGGCTGAGGTTCTTCTTGCAGTCGAACAGACGCGACTCTCCGCCTTGGAACCAAACGATGAGTTTGGTCCCTTCCAAGGGGTAAACCGTTGTGACGCGTTTGATCATTGAGCGCCTGTTCGAGCGCGAGCAGACCCTTGCCGAGATTTCGACGGCAAAAGGGAGGATTCGCAAGTGCTTCCGTGGTGGATGTCTGCTGCGTTACTGGTGTGTTTTGGATGCGTTTGCTTTTGCGTTGAGATTGCGATTAGGAGCTTTCGCAATCCTCCCCTGCGGAAAAGAATAATAACAAATTAGATATAAGCATTCAATAATGAAAAAGATATTGAACGAGAATGGTTCGAGCGGAATCGTCGGGTTTTCTCGGTGTTATTGGTGTCGGCGGGGAAACGGATAAGCGAAAGCTGTTCTGCCTGCTTATAATCGGGGGAGTCGATTCGAAAGGACATCCCTTGGACATCGTCCTTATGGTCATATATGCAACCATTTGCCTGGGCTTTCTTGTGCTCATTCACGAAGGTGGGCACTATCTTGCGTCGCGTGCGTTCGGCGTGCGTGTTTCCGAGTTCATGCTGGGCCTTCCCGGCCCTTCCATTGGGCTCACCCGTGGCGACACGCGTTTTGGCGTGACGGCTGTTCCTCTTGGCGGTTATGCCCGCGTTTGCGGCATGGAGCCAGGGGAGATGAGCCCGCACCTTAAGGCGGCTATGGCGTCGGTCTATGCTCGTGGCGAGGCTCTTATGGAAGACGTCGCCGCCGATTGCGGCATCTCCGATGACGAGGCGTACGACGCGTTGGAAGAGCTGGTGGAGTGGGGAAGCATCACGGGCCCCACGAAGAAGGACGAGTTCAACACGTATCGCACCCCTGCGGTCAACCCCACGCGCAAGGAAACCCGTCATGCTCGGGCGGCGGGCGACCCCGTTCCTCAGAAGCTTGCAGGCGGCACGCCGCGCCCGCTTTCCGACGTCGATGCGTTTTTCGTCGCCGAGTATAAGCATCAGTACCGTTCTTTGCCGTATTGGAAGAAGTCGGTCATCTTGCTTGCAGGCATCACCATGAACATCCTGTTCGCGCTGTTGGCGTTCGTCATCATCTACTCGGTTATGGGTTTCGATTACCAAATCGTCGCCACAGGCGAGATCACGCACGTTACCGTTTCCCCGTGGCGCGCCATTCAAGCGGGCTTCGTTTACATCGGCATGGTCGTCCAGGCCGTCGTGGGGCTGTTCAATCCGGCAACCGTTGCCGACACTGTTTCGAACTCCACGTCCATCATGGGAATCGCCGTGCTTTCGAAGTCGGCGGCCGAGCAGGGCTTCGAGAGCTTCCTATCGTTCACGGCAATGCTCTCGGTTTCCCTTGGCATCATGAATCTTTTGCCTATCCCGCCGCTTGACGGTGGTCGCTGGGTGGTCGAGACGGTTGCGCGCATCAGGCGCCGCTCCGTGTCCGTCAAGGTGCTGAACGCGCTGTCCATGGTGGGCATGGCGCTGTTCGTGCTGTTGTTCGTGGTGATGATGAACCAGGATATCCAACGGTTCGTGTTCGGGAATTGGTGATAAACAATCCAATCCCGCCTAATACGTGCTACTTGTTCATAGGATCAAGATCGAGAGGGAAACCATGGCTTTGCCGCATGAGCTGACGCATCGCGTGATGGTTGGAAACGTCCCCGTTGGCGGGGGCGCGCCTGTTGCCGTCCAGTCTATGTTGAACGTGCCCGCTGAGGATGCCGACGGCAATCTCGCGCAGATCGAGCGTCTGGCCGAGGCCGGCTGCGAATACGTCCGCATGGCCGTCCCGCGTAAGAACTGCCTTGATTCCTTTGAGGAGGTGTGCGCGAAATCGCCCCTTCCTGTTGTTGCCGACATCCACTTCGACGCGCAGATCGCCATCGAGGCCGCAAAGCGCGGTGCAGCCAAACTCCGCATCAACCCCGGCAACATCGGCGGTTTGGCGAAAACGGACGCGGTTCTTGACGCAGCGCGCGAAGCGGGCATCCCTATTCGCATCGGCGTGAACGCCGGTTCCCTCGATTCCGACCTCGCCGCCCGCACCGATCTCACGCAGCCGCAGAAGCTTGCCGAGTCGGCTGTGCAGTACGTAACCTACTGCGAAGAACGCGGCTTCACCGATCTGGTTGTTTCCGCCAAGGCACACGACGTCATGACCACGGTGCGCACGTACCGTCTGCTTGCCGAGCGCATCCCCCAGGTGCCGCTTCATATCGGCATCACCGAGGCGGGAACCCAGTTCCAAGGGCTTATCAAGTCGGCATCGGGTTTGGGTATTTTGCTTGAAGAGGGCATCGGCGACACGATGCGCATCTCGCTGACGGACGACCCGGTGAACGAGATCCGTGCTTGCTGGGCTCTTCTTTCTGCGCTTGACCTGCGCCATCGTGGTGTTGAGCTTATCAGCTGCCCCACGTGCGGACGCACGCAGGTTGACCTTATCGGTCTTGCCGACCAGGTTGAGCGGCGTCTTTTGAACGTCGACCGCCCGCTGAAAGTGGCGGTTATGGGCTGCGTGGTAAACGGCCCCGGCGAGGCGCGCGATGCCGATATCGGCGTTGCATGCGGCCAGGGGTCGGGCGCCGTGTTCCTTCACGGCGAGGTGATCCGCAAGGTTTCTGAAGAGGACATCGTTGATGCCCTGATGGAGGAAATAGACAAGCTTCCCAAGTAAGGCGCGACCTGCGGTAGAATCGCAGAGCAAACAAATGCGCGACACGCAACGAAACGTGCCATTGCGCGCTTATCGATAATCAAAAAGGAGACGACGATGACCAACATCCTGCGCATGAGCGAGTTCTACGCTCCCACGCTCAAGGAAGACCCGAACGGTGCCGAGCTTGCCAGCCATAGGCTGATGCTTCGCGCCGGTTACATTCGCAAGATGGGCTCGGGCTTGTACTCGTTCTTGCCGTTGGGCATGCGCGTCTTGAACAAGGTCACCGCCATCGTCAATGAAGAGGTTGAGTCTACGGGCGCTCAGCAGATCCTGTTGCCGTTCGTTCAGCCGGGCGATCTGTGGCATCAGTCTGGCCGTTGGAACGACTACGGCCCCGAGCTTGCACGCATCACCGACCGTCACGGCAACGAGTTCTGCCTTGGCCCCACGCACGAGGAGATCGTCACCGCCTTGGTTCGCTCCGAGCTTCGTTCTTACAAGCAGCTGCCTACGGCGTTGTATCAGTCGCAGATCAAGTTCCGCGACGAGATCCGCCCGCGCTTCGGCCTTATGCGCAGCCGCGAGTTCGTCATGAACGACACCTATAGCTTTCATGCCACGCAGGAGTCGCTCGCTGAGTATTACGATCAGATGGGCGACGCTTATGCGCGCATCTGCGATCGCACCGGTCTGAAGTGGCGCGGCGTCGAGGCCGACACCGGTCAGATCGGCGGTAAGGTTTCGCGTGAGTACATGGCTCTTGCCGAAGCCGGCGAGGCCGAGTTGGTCTACTGCGACTGCGATTACGCAGCCGATACCGAGGCCGGCGCTTGCCTGCCTCATCCCACTCAGCACGAGCTTCCCGCCATGCAGAAGATCGAGACGCCCGGCGTTCACACCATCGAGGAGCTGTCTGCCTTCGTTGGCATCCCTACCACGTCGTGCATGAAGGCATTCTCCGTGAAGGACGCCGAGGGCAAGATCTACGTTCTATTCGTGCCCGGCGATCACGAGATCAACGAGATCAAGGCCGGCCGCGTCATTCCCGGCTTCGAGCCCCTTACCGATGAGGAAATGGTGGCTGCGGGCCTGCATAAGGGTTCTATGGGCCCCGTTGGCCTGCCCGAGGGCATTACCGTTGTTGCCGACAACAGCCTGAAGAACATCGAGCAGTGGGCTGTCGGCGCCAACGAGGACGGCTTCCATTATCTGGGCGCCCGTCTTGGCTCTGACTTCACCGTTGACGAGTGGGCCGACCTTTGCCTGGTCAAAGAAGGCGACTCGTGCCCCGAGTGCGGCAAGCCCCTTCATAGCGCGCGCGGCATCGAGGTTTCCCAGATCTTCCAGCTGGGCACCAAGTATTCCGAGACCATGGGCGCCACGTTCATGGCCGAGGACGGCACCGAGCAGCCGTTCATCATGGGTTGCTACGGCGTTGGCGTCACGCGCCTGATGGCCGCTATCATCGAGCAGTGCCACGACGATAAGGGCATTTACTGGCCTATGTCCGTTGCTCCTGCCCATGTCTGCATCATTCCGCTTACCGTGGGCGACGATGTGGTCGAGCCGGTTGCTCAGCAGATCGCCGAGGAGCTTTCCTCCATCGGCTTCGAAGTGGCCATCGATGACCGCAAGGAGCGCGCAGGCGTTAAATTCAACGACGCCGACCTTATCGGCTGGCCGCTTCAGGTTGTTGTGGGCAAGCGCGGCGTCGAGGCCGGCAACGTCGAGGTCAAGCTTCGTCGCACGGGCGAGCGCAAGGATGTTTCGCTTGCGTCGTTCGCCGAGCTCATGCGTTTCGCTCGCAGCGTTATGAAGGACCATCCCGCAGGCGAAGGCACCTTCAACGGTTTGTTTGTTGATTAATAATTCCTGGCTCAGGTTTCTTGTTAGTTCACGTGCGGCGTCGGCTGGTGTCGGCGCCGCGTTTCTTTTGAAGGGAGCTTCATGGCTTCGGTTATCCTGCCCTCTGGCAAAGAGACGTCCGTCTCTGCGGTGCTGTTCGACAACGACGGCACGCTGGTCGATACGCACGACCTTTTGCTGACGTCGTTTCAATACGCCACTAAAGAGGTTCTGGGGAAGGTATTCCCCGAAGAGATGTACATGAAGGGCGTCGGCACCCCTTTGGCTGGTCAGATGTTCGACTTCACCGACGACCCTGCTAAAGCCGAAGAGCTTCTGAGTGTTTATCGCGAGTACAACAAGTCCATCCATGATCGGATGATCAAGCCGTTCGAGGGCATGGATCAGGCGTTGGCACAGCTGAAGGACGCCGGCTTGAGGCTTGGTGTGGTCACGTCGAAGCTGCATTCCCTGGCATGGCATGGCTTGGAGGTCACGGGCTTGTCGTCGTATTTCGACTTCTTGATCGGCCCCGACGATTTCCCCGAGCACAAGCCTGAGCCTGGCCCGGTTCTTGAGGGGTGCCGTCGTATGGGATTTGATCCTGCGGACTGCGTTTACGTAGGCGACAGCCCCTTCGACATCCATTCGGGCAACGGTGCCGGCACCACGACTATTGCGGTTCTTTGGGGCATGTTCACGCGTGAGAAACTCGCGGTTGAAAACCCCGACATCTACTGTGAGACCGTGGCCGACTTGTGCGAATCTTTCAAGCTGTAGACGTTCGGCTGCGCGTTCAAGAGGCCTGGTCTCGCGATCATTTTTTCGACAAGCCAGTAACAGCTATTCGCCAAATGGGGCGTAACTCTTGCCCTTCCGCCTTTGTTGGTGCATGATCGAATCATATTCATTTCGATGAAGGAGACCAGCTATATGAAGTCAAGGGCCAAACCGTAGATTCTAAGATCTTTTGATTTGTTGGAACGTTGCAGCT
>CAKUNS010000052.1 GCA_934668515.1 uncultured Eggerthellaceae bacterium | reverse complement strand
ATTCCGGCCTGTGCACTCCGACTGAGGCCGCTGCTATCGCCGCTCTGTACAGTTTGCTGGTTGGCGTCTTCGGCTACAAAGGCATTACCAAGAAGAACATCGTCCCTGTTCTGGTTGACTCGTCCAACAGCTCGTGCATCATCATCCTGCTGATGGCCATGGCCACCATCTTCGGAAACATCATGACCCTCGAGAACATCCCGAACATGGTTGCGCAGGCTATTTTGGGCATCAGTTCCAACGTGTACGTCATCCTGCTTGTCATCAACGTCATGCTTCTGGTGGTTGGCATGTTCATGGAAGCTTTGGCTGCCATCGTCATCCTTACCCCGCTGCTTCTTCCGATCGTCACGTCTTTGGGTGTCGACCCGGTTCACTTCGGCGTCATCATCGTCCTGAACCTTGCAATCGGCATGATCACCCCGCCTGTCGGCATCAACCTCTTCGTTGGCAGCAGCGTTTCCAAGCTCAGGCTAGAGGATATCGTCAAGGCCGTGTTGCCAATGCTTACTCTTACGATTGTGGTTCTGCTGCTGGTCACATACATTCCGGCGTTGTCCATGTGGCTGCCGAACCTGTTGAATTGATGAAGCGTAACCGCAGTTCAGTCGCTTAAAATAGTGCGTTTTGATCTTGCAGCCCGCCATGATTTCCGCGACATGCAAACAAAACTTGCATCATCGGGCGGGCTGCAACGACATAGGCTCACGTGATGACAACATCAATGCGGCCTATGGCTATAGTTAAGTCACCGGCTTGAACGTGAAGGAAAACACGGCAAGCCGAAAGCGTTAAACCCGAGGCAAGGGAACCGCGGCCCGAGCTTCGCTCCGAATCCCAAGAAATCATTCTTCAGAAAGGGTGGAAACCATGGCAGAGATCAACATCACCGAGTGCTGCAGGGAACTATCGCCCCAGGAGCAACACCTTGTCGATGTCCAGAACGGCGACATGAGCTACAAGAACGGCAGGGAGCGCGTTTTCAAGATCCTCGATCGTGTGCAGAACCTGAAGCCCGTTATCGATGCTGAGCGCGGCAAGTACTTTACCGAGTCGATGATGCAGACCGAGGGCGAGCATTTGACGCTTCGCTGGGCCAAGGCTTTGAAGAACATCGCCGAGCACATCACGGTTTACGTCGAGGAAGACAGCCTGATCTGCGGTCGCGTTGGTTGCCCGGGCCGTTACGGCATCCTGTACCCCGAGCTTGACGGCGACATCTACGAAGAAGCCATTCGCCTTCTTCCGACGCGTACCACTTCTCCATTCGACATGACCGAGGAAACCAAGCAGACCATCCTGAACGACATCGCCCCGTACTGGGACGGCAGGAACGGCACCGGCAAGACCTTCTTCAACGATCTGTACGACGCTCTGCCTGAAGACACCCTGAAGGTCACCTACGAGCCCACCGAGAAGTCCACCTCCCGCTACATCGTCAACGAGACCGCTTCGTTCCGCTCCTCGAACCAGTGGGTTATCGACTACGAGAAGCTCCTGAAGCGCGGTTTCTCGGGCATCAAGGCCGAGGCTCAGGAGAAGCTTGACGCTCTTGATCCGTTCGATCCGCTGGACAACGTGAACAAGAAGCCCTTCTACGAGGCCATCATCATGGCCTGCGACGCCATCGTCCTTTGGGCGAATCGCTACGCAGATCTGTACGAGGCCGAGGCTGCCAAGTGCATTGATCCTGCCCGTAAGCAGGAGATGGAAGAGATCGCAGCGCGTTGCCGCCGCGTCCCCGAGTTCCCGGCTGAGAATTTCCGCGATGCAATCCAGTCGCAGTGGTTCATCCAGATGTTCAGCCGCCTCGAGCAGAAGACCGGCACGATCATCTCCAACGGCCGCATGGATCAGTACCTGTATCCGTACTTCAAGGCCGACAAGGAAGCCGGCATCCTGACCGACGAGCAGGCTATGGAGTACCTGGAGTGCATGTGGGTTGGCATGTCCCAGTTCATCGATTTGTACATGTCCACCACGGGCGGCGCCTTCAACGAGGGCTATGCTCATTGGGAGGCAGTCACCATCGGCGGTCAGACCCCTGACGGAGAAGATGCAACCAACGAGCTTACCTACTTGTTCCTGCGTTCCAAGCGCGAGTTCCCGATGCATTATCCCGACCTGGCAGCTCGTGTCCATGCGCTTTCCCCGCGTCGTTACCTCGAAGAGGTTGCCGATACTATCAAGGAAGGCAGCGGCTTCCCCAAGCTTTTGAACGACGAGGAGATCGTGCTTCAGCTGGTGTCGAACGGCGCCACGATCGAAGAGGCTTACGACTATGCCGTTTCCGGCTGCGCCGAGGCCCGTATGGTCAACCGCGACACGTTCACTTCGGGCGGTGTTTACATCAACTTCGCATCCGCTATCGAGATGCTGATGTACAACGGCCGCACGCTCAAGACCGGCGACGAGCTTCTTGGCGTCGAGACCGGCAACGTCGAGGACTTCAAGACCTTCGACGATGTTTGGAACGCCTACGTTATCCAAGCTAAGAACCTTCTGCGTCACGCCTTCATTCAGCAGAAGAACATCGACCGCCTGCGTGAGCGCCACTTCGCAGCACCGCTTCTGTCCTGCGCACACGACTTGTGCATGAAGGAAGGCCTTGATCTGCATACCGAGTTCATCCCGGGCGGCGTTGACATCGGATACTTCGAGTCCATGGGCTTCGGCACCGTCGTCGACTCCCTGGCTGCCATCAAGAAGTGCGTCTTCGAGGACAAGGTGACCACGCTGGCCGAGATCCGCGATGCCATGCGCGCCGACTTCAAGGGTTACGAGGTTCTGCAGCAGATCCTGAAGAAGGCCCCGAAGTACGGCAACGACGATCCGTACGCCGACGAGATCGGCAAGGCTTGCGACCTGGTTTGCTCTGAGTTCACGCACAAGTACTCCAAGTCGCTGGGCATCAACTACTGCTTGCGCTACGTCCCGTTCACCTCGCACGTTCCCTTCGGCAAGGTTGTCGGCGCCACCCCGAACGGCCGTGTTGCCTGGTTCCCGCTGTCCGACGGTTCGTCCGCTTCTCAGGGCGACGACCACAACGGCCCGACCGCCGTTCTTCTGAGCAACTACTACACGAAGAACCCCGGCTTCCATGAGCGCGCCGCTCGTCTTTTGAACATCAAGTTCGACCCGAGCGCCGTTTCGGGCGAGGAAGGTACCGAGAAGCTGGTCTCGTTCATCCGTACGTGGTGCGACCTGAAGCTTTGGCACTGCCAGTTCAACGTCATCAACCGCGAGACCTTGCTGGCGGCTCAGCAGAACCCCGACAAGTACCGTGGCCTGATCGTTCGAATCGCCGGCTACAGCGCGTACTTCTGCGATCTGTCTCCCGCACTGCAGGACGACCTGATCGCCCGTACTCAGAACTCTGGGTTCTAGGAATCAATTAAAGGGCTGCGGTTGGCTGGGCCGCTGCGGCCCTCATTCGAAAGCCGCGCCGAAGCGGGAGATCCGATTTCGGCGCGGTTTCTTTACAGGGAAAGGGGGAGCGCATGGAAAAGGGATGCGTCTTCAATGTGCAGAGGTACTCGGTTCATGACGGTCCGGGCATTCGAACCGTCGTATTCCTGAAGGGGTGCCCGCTGAGATGCAAGTGGTGCTGCAATCCCGAATCGCAGCTTGCGCAACCCCAGATCGCTTACAACATTGAAAAGTGCATCGGCGATGTTTGCATGATGTGCGGGCGCGTTTGCCCCAACCACAACATCGCCTTGATGGACACGAACAAGGTTTGGATCAATCACGGCAACTGCGTGAACTGCCTTGCCTGTGCCAATGTTTGCCCGGCAGACGCCATCATCAAGTACGGCGACTACCGCACCGCCGACGAGGTTCTTCGCGACGTCGAGCGCGACATGATGTTCTACAACCGATCCGATGGCGGCCTGACGCTGTCGGGCGGCGAGCCCTTGATGCAGCGCGATTTCGTGCTCGAGCTTCTGCAAGAAGCGAAGAAACGCGGGATCAGCTGCGCTATCGAGACGTGCGGTGCCGCGCCTTGGGATCAGGTTTCCGAGATCTTCGGCCTGCTTGACTATGTTAACTTCGACATTAAAAGCCTGAATGCCGAGAAGCATAAGGAATGGACCGGTTGGGATACGTCCATCATCCTGGACACGTTCAAGAAATTCCGTGAGACCTATCCCAATGTTCAGACTCGCGCAAGGACGCCCATCGTTCCCGGGTTCAATGACACCGAGGAAGACATCATCGCGATTCGCGATTTCGTCAAGCAGTTCCCCAACACCGAGTATGAGGTGCTTCACTACCATCGTTACGGCTCGTCGAAGTACACGTTCATCGGTCGCGAGTACGAGCTGGGCGAGGTCGAGCTTGACGACGACTTGTTCGCGCACCTGAAGAGCATCGCAATGCAATAAAAGGAGTGATCTATATGAAGGTCATCGATTTCAGGTTCCGTCCGCACATTAAGGCCACCCTTGAAGGCTTAGCCAACAGCCCGATTTTCCGTAAGGGCCTGCTTGCAAACGGCGTCAACCTTGATCTGTTCGTAGCTCAGGCGCAAAGCGTTGAAGAAGTTACCGATCAGCTAAGGAAAGACGGCATCTACAAAGCCGTGATCGTGGGCCGCGATGCCGAAACCACGTATGGCTTCAAGCCCAACAATCAGGATACGGCCGACTTCATCGCGCTTGCCCCCGACCTGTTCGTGGGATTCGCCGGTCTTGACCCTCATAAGGGAAGCGAATCGGTGAAGACGCTCGAAGACCTGGTTACGAACAAGGGCTTTGCCGGTGCGGCGATCGACCCCATTTATAATAAGGCTTGCTTGTCCGATGCGTGCTTTTATCCGATTTACGATGCGTGCGAACGCCTGAACGTACCGATCGTCATCACTTCCGGCCCTGCACGCTACACGCCAGGCACCATTATGGATTACGCGAACCCGGGTTACATCGATCGCGTGGCGGCGGATTTCCCGAACCTCAAGATCGTGGTCAGCCATGGCGGATGGCCTTACATCGAAGAGATGATGGGCGTTGCGTTCCGCAACGAGAATGTTTTCTTCGAAGCGTCGGAGTACGAGTTGTTCCCGGGCAGCGACAACCTTATCAAAGCTGCATCGGGTATTCTTTCCGACAAGATGGTTTTCGCAAGCGCGCACCCGTTCGTCGACTATCGTGATGCCATCGAGCTGTACAAGACCTTGCCCTTCAGCGAGGACGTCCTCGAAAAAGTCATGTGGAAGAACGCGGCAGGGGTTCTTGGTATCGAGTGATGGTGGTGGCAAGGCGGCGTTGCGAGGCGTAAAGTGTCTTCTTGTACAAGCGAACGCCGTGTTCGCAAGGTAACGAGAGGGGATACCCATGGGTAAGTACACCGGAACTCAAACCGAGAAGAACCTGGCTGCCGCATTTGCCGGCGAGTCACAGGCAACGAACAAGTACACCTATTTCGCTTCCACGGCCCAGAAAGAGGGCTTCGAGCAGATCGCCGAGATCTTCCTGAACACCGCCGCCAACGAGCGTTACCACGCAAAGATGTGGCTGCGTGAGCTTGAGGGCATCGGCACCACTGAAGAGAACCTGGGCGCTGCTGCTGACGGTGAGAACTTCGAGTGGACCGATATGTACGAGGGCTTTGCCAAGACCGCCGAGGAAGAGGGCTTCCCCGAACTTGCCGAGAAGTTCCGCCAAGTTGGCGCTATCGAGAAGCATCACGAGGAGCGTTATCGTGCCCTGCTGAAGAACGTCACCAC
>CAKUNS010000051.1 GCA_934668515.1 uncultured Eggerthellaceae bacterium | reverse complement strand
GAGGCAAACCGACGTTCATGAACAGCGCCTGGGCATAACACGAAAGCGCCACCGAGAACACGACGGCAACGACAACTGCAAACGCGCGCTTTTTGAACAAGCACGCAACGGCAGCAAGTAAAATCCAAACGAGCAAAAACATGCCAACGATGACGGGAAGCACGTCTACAAGACGAACCACGAGGCTTCCCGCACTTGACGAAACGATCTCGGCAGGAGCCGCGAAGCACAACGTGAAAGACAAGAAGCCCGATACGATTGCAGCAAGGCCGATACGGGTCTTGAGCGAATAATCGAATTGACCACGAGCCGACTCATTGGCGACTGCAGCATTGCGAACGATGACCTCATCAACCTTGGTGCGCACGATATCGCCCGACGCGTCTACTCGATGGAGTCGTGGATCGACGTCTTTGAAGGCATTCTCATCAATACCCAAAACGCGAAACAGCTTTTTTCTCGTCCTACGGAAAACCACGCCGAAGACCGTTGAAAGAGCAACCGCAACACCGGCGAAAGCCTGGATGGCATACGTCATGACCGAAGGGTCGACATACGCATACGCAGGCTTCACGAATGCAAAAGAAAGCGCCGCCGAAACGAGGAACAACCCAACAACGTCGTAAGCAAAAATCGCTATACGCTTCATCGACTGCCCTTTCCTTTCTATTCCCAACCGCAAGCAGTGTTGCCAGCAGGACCGTTCGGCACCTTATCTTCTATCAACCCGCCCTCTCGATCGTGCGCGGTCTGCTTATCGAGCATAGCTTGAAGCAAATACTCGCCGGCGATCTCGGCGGAACGCCCGATGTTGTAGATCGTGTCGGAGCGCACCTCGGCGATGCGCGCGGACCACGCGTCGGGGTGCTCGATCATCTCGGCGACGGCGTCGCCCAGGCCCGACAGGTCGCCGGGGTCGAAGGAGCGGCCCACCTGGTTGCGCAGCGAGATGTCGGTCGGCTCGATGCCGAGCTCCCCCCAATCGGGGTTGCCGACCTTCATGGGCGTGTCGACGAACACGCTCGGGCGCAGCGTGGAGAACGAGAACTCGCAGAAGACGCTCGACCAGTCGGTGATCAGGACGTCGGAGGCGAAGACGGTCTCGTTGGACGAGAAGTCGCGCTCGAAGAAGAGGTCGGACTCGGGAACGTGCGCGTAGCGGGCCTGGAGCGACTCCCAGCGGGGGCGGTAGCGCTTGGTGTACTCCGGGTGCGGGCGGACGACCACGCGCCAGCCGCGCCCGAGGAGCTGGCCGAGGAGGTCGTCGGCGCAGAGGTCGAGCAGGTTGTCCTCCTGCCACGACGGGGCGACGAGCACCGTCGGGCGGCCCTTTGCGGGCCCGCCGGGCGCAGCCGCCCTCGCCGCGCGGGCCCCGACCGCGGCGATGTCCTCGTCGAGCAGGCCGTAGCCGCAGCGCTCGAGCCTTTTCGCGGGCAGGCCGTAGAGCTCCTCCTCGCGGCGCAGCTCCCTTTCCTGGTGGGGGCCGGCGCAGAGCACCGTGTCGAAATGGTCGTAGGCCCCCTTCGACGGGGTGAGGTGCATGGACGTCATGTGATGCGGCATGAACACGTACTCGATGTCCTTGCGCACGTAGCTCCGCTTGATGTAGTAGTTCTCGAGGTCCTCGAGCGTCATGACCACGACGTCGGCGTCCATCTTCATCATCAGCGTGATGGAGCGCTTCTGGCCTATGTAGTAGGGCTTGATGCGCGGCTGCGCCTCGGCGAGCTCGAAGACCTTGTCGTCGGGGTCGTTCGTGACGTAATGGATGCACGCGTCCGAATGGTCGAGGAGGTACGCGATGGCGCCCTTGAAGTACTTGTAGAAGCCGGAGCCCTCGGAGTAGAAGACGATGTGCTTGCCGACGACGTCGAAGAAGCGCCTGTAGTCGGCCTTCTCGCGCTTCGAGAGCGGGTCGGGCCTCCACCAACGCGACTTGCGCCCGCCCTCGAGCGCCTCGAGCTCCTCGACCTCGGCGCGGCTGGCGGCGAGCTCGCCGTAGTCGATGTGCCTGGCGGGCGCGATGCAGACGTTCATCAGGGCCTGGACGGCGATGGACGACAGGTTCGAGCAGATCCAGTAGAAGCACATGCCCGCCGAGACGAAGACGCCGAGGACCAGCGACAGGCCGATGGACAGCCCGTTGGTGGCGTTCTTCTCGGCGCGCGACTGCTCCTTCTGGAGCGGGTTGATGCGGTTCTGCGCGAAGCCCATCGCCACGGCGGAAAGCCCGGCCAGGAGCGGCATGGCCCACGAGGCGCCGCCGTCGGCGGCGGGGACCATGCCCAGGAACTCGGTCCCCGGGGCGCCGCCGTCGGTGATCGAATGGATGACGTCGACCAGGCCGAACAGGATGACGATCTGGACCAGCAGCGGGACCATCGAGAGCAACGGGTGGTAGCCGCGTTCCTTGTACAGGGCGCTCTGCTTCTCGCCGATGGCCTCGCGGTCGCCGTAGTACTTGACCTTGATGCGGTTGAGCGCGGGCATGAGCTGGACCATGACGATCGAGTTCTTCTGGACCCACAGCGACATCGGCAGCAGGACGACCTTGGTGACGAGGGTGAACAGCAGGATCGAGACCCA
This sequence comes from uncultured Eggerthellaceae bacterium, assembly GCA_934668515.1. Lineage (GTDB taxonomy): Bacteria > Actinomycetota > Coriobacteriia > Coriobacteriales > Eggerthellaceae > UMGS1502. The sequence goes on along the minus strand of CAKUNS010000051.1, from coordinate 3,850 downwards.
CCAGTTCCCCGTCAGCTTATAACACGGGTCGACAATGAGCTGAAGCACGGAAGCGACAGCGGCAAATACAGCATCCATATATAGTAATTTCCTCGTTCGGTGATTAAGAACCCGCGAACCCCTCTTCGTCGGATCTCGGATATCGTTAGTCGAAGCTTATATAACCACGCCACGACAATCCGCTATTCTATCAGCTGAAGACGTTATTAGTTGAGAAGCGGCCATAAACGGCGCCGCAGATAAGGTTATCCCGAATGAACACGCTCGTTGCACCGGAACACGCCCTCAAAGCACTTCGCGCCTTGGAAGATTCAGGACATGAAGCCTGGTTGGTCGGCGGCTTCGTGCGCGATTCCATTCTTGGACGACCCGTCTACGACGTCGATATCGCCTGCAACGCCCCATGGATGCAATCGAAAGCCGCCTTCGAGTCGGCCGGATTCGCTGTTCATGAAACGGGAACGGCCCACGGCACCATCACGGCAATTGTCGACGGAAACCCTATCGAGGTCACTTCGTTTCGAACTGAAAGCCGTTACTCGGATGGGCGCCACCCCGACAGCGTTTCGCTAGCTGAAACCATCGAGGAGGATCTCGCTCGCCGCGACTTCACCATCAATGCAATCGCCTACCATCCCGAAAGAGGTTTTCGCGACCCCTTCAACGGGTTGACTGATATAAAAGACGGAATCATCAGAACCGTCGGCAACCCGAACGATCGATTCGAGGAAGACCATCTTCGCATCTTGCGCGGGTGCAGGTTCTGCTCGGAACTTGGCTTCACCATTGAAGAAGAATGCCTTTGGTCTATGACCTTCGAAAAATCGCTGATGCTCTCGCTTCCCGCCGAGCGCGTCTCGCGCGAACTCGAGAGATTTCTTTTGGGGGATCACGTCTGCGATGCCCTTTTGACAACCGTCGACGTCATCTCGGCCGTGCTGCCTGAGCTGGTTGCCATGAAGGGATTCGACCAGCGCTCCCATTACCACAGCTACGACGTGCTTGAGCATACCGCCCACGCCGTGCAGGGGACGAAGCCCGAGCCATTGAACCGTTGGGCAGCTCTGTTCCACGACATCGGAAAGCCCGCGACATTTTACATGGCGAAGGGATCGGGGCATTTCTACGGCCATGCGTTGGAAAGCGTGCTGATCGCAAGAGGGGCCTTGTCGCGCCTGAAGCTTCCCCGCAAGCTGCAAGATGACATATTGACCTTGGTTGAAATGCATGACGACATCATCGGTCCCACCCCGCGCATCGTGAAGCACGCCCTCCACCGCTTTAACGGCGATATCGAACTGTTCAGGGCGTTATGCGATCTGAAAAAAGCAGATGCGCTGGCTCACGCGCAATGCTGCACCGACCGATCAGAGATGGCAGACGAGCTACTGCAGGTGCTCGATCAAGTTCTCGAAGAGGGGCAGCCGTACCAATTGGGTGATTTGGTCATCACAGGGTCTGACGTTATAGACGCATGCGATATAACCCCCGGCCCCCTCGTTGGCGACCTTCTTGATAAAACGCTCTCGGCTGTGATCGACAAGCGCGTCGAAAACGAACGAGAAGCGCTTCTTGATTACGTAAGGGATCTTGCAAAGTAACATGAAAGGCGACGCACACGCGTCGCCTTTCGTTTTTTCAAGATCGGCCCTTGGGGCTTATAGACCCTCTGCAAACCGTACTTTTGAAAAACAGTTCACCGTTTCGTCATATTTATGAATGGGATGTCTCGAAAGCTGATTCTAAAATAGAAAAAGCCAGAAGCCGAAGCTCCTGGCTTGCAAATCCTTGGTAGCCCGGACGGGATTCGAACCCGTGACCTCCGCCTTGAGAGGGCGGCGTCCTAACCGCTAGACGACCGGGCCAAGCAACCTTTGGTAGTTTACCTTGTCTTGACTTGGTTTGTCAAGAACTTTTTTTGGCTGGGGTGGAAGGAGTCGAACCCTCACATACGGCACCAGAAACCGCTGTCCTGCCATTAGACGACACCCCAGTGGCAACTACCCGCTTGCTTCAGAAAGCTGAGGTGCAAGCGCGAGTTAGTATATTAGTCATGGCTCCCATCTTAGTCAAGCCTTAATTGTGAAGCTTCTGTGATGACAACGTCATTCTTCAAGAACAGTTTTGACGAGATAGCTTGTTCGCTCCCCGAAACGCCTGATCAAGCATCACGATCCATCGCATTCACTCCATCACCGAAATCAAGGATGACAGACGGGAAGGCCGCACGCTCGTCCTCTGGCGGAAGCTTCATGTAGTCGCCGTAGAGCTCGGTAAGATACACGTCGGTATCACGCGGTGCCGGGAACGAGTGACCGTCAAACGCGATATCCTTCGTTGGAAAGAGTGTTTCCGTCTCAAACGATCCGTCAGCAGAGTAAAAAATATTCGTCCACTTGCCTCGACCGTCGCCCATCTTCTCGACCTTAGCGAAATTCCTCTCTATGGACTTCGGGTTGTAGATAGCGCGAACGATGCCATGAGCGGCGACACAACCGGCCTCCACAAGCCCTCGGCAAGGCACGTTTCCGCGGATCTTCGGATGAGCGGTGTAATACAAATAGCTCATTCTCTGCCAGAACAAGGCATGATTCGCCTGCTTCTTCGCTTTAGCCTCATTGGAATCGAGACGCATATAAGCGAAAACATCGACGAAAATGCCCTCGTCAAAATCGGCATCAAGCATGCGCTCGCCAATGAAACGCGTGCCCTTCTTATACACCTTCGCCCAAAGCGGCGGGTAATTCGGCGTTTCGCCATGAGTGTAGATGCCATACTCGGCGGGGAGCATTTTCGGAGCCGCTTCGACGAAGCGTTTGTAGTCGTCGAGCTTCATGCCGATGTCGATGTCGTCATCCCAGGGGATGAACCCGCCATGACGAACGGCGCCAAGACATGTGCCGGAGTCGATGAACCACGAATCGATGCCAAGCTTGTCGCACAAGTCAGAGCACGCGACAAGGATCTCGCGTTCGACCTGCTGAAGATCGGCCAGCGCGCTTGGCGGATAAGGTTTAAGTTTGTTTGTAGCCATGAAAACCTCAAAGATCAGTCAAAGGATCAGCGAGTATATAATACTCGCATGCTACGCGAAACCACCTCACAGAAACGCATCATCGTATGGAACGCTCTTGGCAGCGGCGTCTATGCGCTGTCTTCGTTCCTGCTGCTTATCATCGTCACGCGCATCTGCGGAAGCGCCGAAGCCGGCGTTTTCTCTATTGGATACGCCATTGCCCAGCTCATGCTTACCGTCGGCGTTTTCGAATCCACCACGTTCTTCGCAACCGATGCCGAGAACAAATTCAGCTACGAGCAGTTCTTGGCATTCAAGATACTCACATGCATCGCCATGGTGATCGCAAGCGTCGTGTACACCTCAAGCTTCAGCTACGATGACCATAAGGCGGCGGTAGCCTATTCGCTTTGCGCTTTCCGCTTGCTCGAGGCCTTCTCGCAGTTCTGGTACTCCTCATTCCAGAAGCTCGAACGCCTTGATATTGCCGGGTTCTCGACGGTGTGGCGCTCGATTCTTTCCATTATCGTGTTTGCTTGCATGCTTGCCATGACCCAAGACATTGCCACCAGCATGATCGTCACCACCTTTACAGGGATCGCCTGGGAAGCTCTGTACGACATCCCCCGCCTGAACCGCATCAGACGAATCGGCAAGCCAGACTTCAGCCTGAAGCCGCTGACCGCGTTGTTCGTTGCATGCCTCCCCTTGTTCATCAGCTCGTTTCTGTCGGCATACCTTTCGAACGTGTGCAAATACGCCATCGATGCCGTAGGCACCGATCAGATGCAGACGATCTTCAACATCCTGTTCATGCCGTCGTTCGTTATCAAC
>CAKUNS010000050.1 GCA_934668515.1 uncultured Eggerthellaceae bacterium | reverse complement strand
CGTGAAACATTCAACGAATCACCTGTTCAGATAACTGTTCTTGAAAATGAAACGGTGATTTCCCGCTCTCGCAACGCCGATGGTTTGATTGGCGATCAGAGTGTGGTGGCCGACATCGACCGCGAGACGTTCCGCACGATGTTCTTGCTGACGTCTGATGAGCTGAGGTCGCTTCGCAACACCACCGACATCACGTCTCATTTGCTTACTGCGGGTTCGGGAACCGAAGCAAGTCCGACATATGCCCTTGCGGATGTGAACGATCGAATCCAGGCGTATTCGTCCAAGGCGGCATCGGCGACGGATTCTCTCGTGCGAATCGCCGACGACATGAAGGCGACCCGTGCGCGTATCCAGCGTGCGGTTGACGAGACCGAGCGCTTGAAGTCGGAGATGCGCGAGTACCGCGCGCTTGAGGGTAAGCGCGAGGAACTTTCGCGCCGAATCTCTAGCGCCAACGAGCAGATTGACTCTTTGATTGACAAGCGCGCGCAGTTGAAAAGAATGGACGAGCAGCGAGAGATCCTTCTTGACGAGCTCGCCGACTTGAAGGAGCAGGCTCGTGATCAGCAGCGTGCCACCGCTCCTGATGGCATCGCGAACGCTTTCGAGCCTGAGTTGCTTGAGCTTACTCCAGTCGAAGAGCGTGCTTTGCGCGAGAAGATGGACGACTTGTCGGAACGTCAGGTACGCGCCGACCACGCGCTGCAAACCGCGGAGAGCGACTACGCTGCATCTGTGGCTGCGTATGATGCCCTGACTGAGTTGGAAGGCAACGAGGCGAAAGCCACCGACAGAACCAACCAGCGCACCTTGAAGATAATTCTTTCGATCGCGCTCCCCATCGTTTTCGCAGTTCTGGGCGTTCCTGTTTTCATGCAAGGGCGCGTGATCGGCAGCCTTTCCTTCTCGGTTTTGGGCGCAGTGCTCATTCTATTCGCCTTGGTGCTGGCGGCCGCAGCCGTGTTCTTGGTTGCCCGTCCCGAGCGTGATGAGAAGACCTTCGACTCGCGTTTGCAGGATACCCAATGGGTGATGCTTCAAGACAAGAAGAAACTCGATCAGGCGAAAGCGGCCAAGGAGGCTATTGACGAGCAGATCGCCCGTTGGCTTTCCGGCAACGGATTCGGTCAGACCGGTGGATCCATTCGCGTCGCTCGCTCCATTCTTGACGAAGTCCGCGATTTCCGCGCCAAAAACGAACTGCGCAACCAGCAGGCTGCGTCGTACGAGATCAGTTTGGCGAATGCGAAGAATTCTCTGTCCGATTTGGACATGCAACGTAACAGGTTGATCTGCTCGGTTGGTGAAATCGCCGATGAAGAGTGGGCGAACCTTGTTTCGTCGGCTACGCGTACAACTCCGCTCGACGAATCCTCTATCGGCAAGGTGGTTGCCCGTAAGTCGGCACAACGCGATGAGATGGTTTCCTCGCTTGAGAAGATCGGCTTGCGCTATGGCGAATTGGGTGAGCAGTTGGCCCGCGCCCGCGATATGCGCGAACTCGACGAAGCGAAGCAGCATTACCAAGAGCTGCGCACCCGCATGGCTGACGGCAAGGCCGATCTTGCCAACTTGCTGACGACGCGCTTCCTTCTTGAAAAAGCGGTTGAGGAGTGGGGGTCGCGCAGTCAGCCCGAAGTCTACCGCCGCGCGGGCGAGCTTCTGTCGCTTATGACTGACGGCGCGTGGATTCGCGTTGCTCTTTCGCCGGAAGGCACGATCATCGCCACCGATGCGGCCCGCAACGAGCGCGATCCCAAGCATCTGTCGCTTGGAACGTGTCAACAGCTTTACCTGGCGTTGCGCATTGCTTTGCTGATGTGCGCAGACAACGTCGGCGAATCGGTGCCTATCTTGGCGGATGACATCCTGGTCAATTTCGACTCGCAACGTCGTGCAGGTGCGGCTCGCGCGTTGGCCCAGCTTGCACGCACGCGCCAAGTCATCGTCTTCACCTGTCATGAAGAAGTGGTAGAAGCGATGGGCATGGCCGACCCAGCCTGCACGGTGATCGATCTGTAATATAATCAAAAGCTGTTCGTTAAATCCATTTTGCCGCTTTTAAGCGAAAGGACGCATGTCATGAACACTGTACTCGTTGGCGCTCAGTGGGGCGACGAGGGCAAAGGCAAAGTAACCGACCTGATCTCCCGCGACTACGATTTCGTCGTACGTTACCAGGGAGGCAACAATGCGGGTCATACCGTCATCCATGGCGACACGAAACTGGCCCTTCATCTTATGCCGTCCGGCGTCATGTATGAGAACTGCACGCCCGTTATCGGCAACGGCGTGGTCATCGATCCCGGCGTCCTGATCAAAGAGATGGCAATGCTCGAAGCCGAGGGCATTTCCTGCAAGGCACTGAAGATCTCGTGTGACGCGCATGTCATCATGCCGTATCACAAGGATCTCGACGGTGCTGACGAGAAAAGCCTTGGCGAAAACAAGATCGGAACCACCAAGCGCGGTATCGGTCCGTGCTACCAGGACAAGATCGCTCGTAAGGGCATCCGCATGCAGGACCTTCTTGACGAGAAGATCTTCCGTCTGAAGGTTCAGACCGCTCTTTCTCAGAAGAACCCCATCCTCGAGAAGATCTATGGCATTCACACTTACACGGTTGAGGAGATCTGCGAGGAGTACCTTCCCTACGCCCGCATTCTGAAGCCTTACATCGTCGAGACCACCGAGCTTTTGAACGGCGCTGTCCGCGAGGGCAAGAGCATCCTGTTCGAAGGTGCTCAGGGTACGCTTCTTGACGTTGACCACGGTACTTATCCGTACGTCACCTCTTCTTCCTGCTGCGCCGGCGGCGCTGTGACGGGCACGGGCGTCGGCCCGCGTCACATCGATCGCGTGCTTGGCATCGAGAAGGCTTACATCACCCGTGTCGGTGGCGGTCCTTTCCCCACCGAGCAGAAGTTCGCCGAAGACGGCGGCGTGGGCGAGGAAGCCGAGACCGGCGAGACGCTTTGCCAGGTTGGCCACGAGTATGGCGTGACCACCGGCCGCAAGCGTCGTTGCGGTTGGTTCGACGCCGTCATCGGCCGTTACGCGGTTGAGGTGAACGGCCTTACCGACATCGCGCTTACCAAACTCGATGTTCTTTCTGCATTCGACACCATCAAAGTGTGCGTTGCGTACGAATGCGACGGCAAGCGTTACGACTACTTCCCCATGCAGCAGAGCGTTCTGTTCCATGCGAAGCCCATTTACGAGGAACTGCCTGGTTGGAAGGGCGTCGACATCACGGGTTGCCGCAACTTCGAAGAGCTTCCCGAAAACGCCCGCAAGTACGTTGAGCATCTTGAAGAACTTACCGGTGCGCGCATCAGCATCGTGGCCGTCGGCCCCGATCGTGATCAGACCATCATGCGCAGCTGGTATCGCGAGGAGGACTAATTAAATGAACATCCTGGTCTTGGGCGGCGGCGGCCGCGAGCACGTCATCACTTGGGCGCTTGCGCAGTCCCCGAAAACCCAGAACCTGTACGTTGCCCCCGGTAACGGCGGCACGTCGGATATCGCTCAGAACGTCCCCGTTCTAGATGCCAACGACGGTCAGGCTGTTTTGGAGTTCGCTCAGCAGAACGCCATCGATCTGGTTGTCATCGGTCCCGAGGCTCCGCTTGTCGCGGGCGTCGCAGATGTTCTGCGCGCGGCCGGCGTCGCGGTGTTCGGCCCCGATGCTCAGGGCGCTCAGCTTGAGGGCAGCAAAGCCTTCAGCAAGGCATTCATGGAGCGCTACGATCTTCCCACTGCCAAGTACGGTGTATTCACCAACGAGGAATCTGCCCTTGCGTACGTTCGCGAAGTCGGTGCGCCTATCGTCATCAAGGCCGACGGTCTTGCTGCCGGCAAGGGCGTCGTCGTCGCCGACAGTGAAGAGGCTGCAGAAGATGCCGTCCGCGAGTGCTTCGCCGGCGCTTTCGGCGAGGCCGGTTCCACCGTTGTCATCGAGGAGTGCCTGACCGGCCCCGAGTGCTCGCTGTTCGCGTTCGTCTCGGCCGGCAAGGCCCATTGCATGTCCACTGCTCAGGATCACAAGCGCGCGTTCGACGGCGACTTGGGTCCCAACACCGGCGGCATGGGCGCTTACTCGCCTGTTCCCATCGTTACCCCCGATCAGCTCAACGCCATGCGCGACATCATGGAGCGCGCGGCTGCAGCTACCGCTCAGGAGTTCGATAACGACTATCGTGGTGTTCTGTACGGCGGTTTCATGCTTACCCCGCAGGGTCCGAAGCTGCTTGAGTTCAATGCCCGCTTCGGCGATCCCGAAACCCAGGTAGTCCTTCCCCGTTTGAAGAGCGACCTGGTGGACGTCATGATGGCTGTTGCAGAAGGTCGTCCCGAGGACGTCGAGCTTGAGTGGTCTGATCAGTGGGCTTGCGGCGTCGTTCTTGCCAGCGAGGGCTATCCCCGCGCGTACGAGAAGGGCAAGGTCGTTCTTGGCGTCGAGGATGCCAACGACCTCGATGGCGTCACTGTGTTCCATGCGGGCACCAAGGTGAACGCCGACGGCGAGCTCATTACTTCCGGTGGCCGTGTCCTGAACGTCGTCGCCATGGGCGATACGTTCGAGGAGGCGCGTGACCTTGCATATCGCGCTTGCGACCTCATTAATTTCGAGGGTAAGCAGTATCGCCAGGATATCGGCCTTAAGGCAATGAAGGCAATGGAAGGCAATTCGACGGAGGATTAGCCAACGATGATTTCGGAGCGTTTGATCAGCACGGCCGTTCGTGAGGCCTCGAAGAACTACTTGAAAATCAATCCCACGACCGAGACGGCTCTTCCCGGGCCCACCCCCGGCAAGGAGTATATGCTGTACATGCATGTGCCCTTCTGCGAGCGTCTTTGCCCGTATTGCTCGTTCAACCGCTTCCCGTTCAGCGAGGATCGTGCCATTCCCTACTTCAAGAACATGAAGAAGGAAATGCTGATGCTGAAGGACTTGGGGTACGACTTCAAGAGCCTGTACATCGGCGGCGGCACGCCCACCATCATGATTGATGAGTTGTGCGACATCATCGACATGGCCCGTGAGAACTTCTCGATCGAAGAGGTTTCCAGCGAGACCAACCCCAACCACCTTACGCCCGAGTACTTGGACAAGCTGAAGGGCCGTGTCCAGCGTTTGAGCGTTGGCGTTCAGAGCTTCGACAACGGCCTGCTTAAGCAGATGGACCGTTTCGACAAGTACGGCAGCGCCGAAGAGATCCTCGAGCGCATTAAAACCGCCGTGCCTTACTTCACCTCGATGAATGTCGATATGATCTTCAACTTCCCGGCTCAGACCGAGGAAATGCTGATCAACGACATCGAGAAGATCGTCGAATCGGGTGCGACGCAGACCACGTTCTACCCGTTGATGGCCTCGCCTTCCGTCGAGCGCTCGCTTGCCCGCACGGTTGGCAAGGTTGATTACAACCGCGAGCAACGCCTGTACGAGGTTATCGACGAGCTGCTGACCGGCGGCATTCATCCGCTGTTCACGCACAGCAGCGCCTGGACGTACAACCGTTTCGACTACGACAATGGCGCCCTGACCCCAGCGGCGGCCGCTACGGCTTCCAAGGACCAGATGATCGACGAGTACGTGGTCGAGTACGAGGAATATCCTGCAATCGGTTCCGGCGGCATCACGTATCTGGGTTCCAGCCTGTACGTGAACACGTTCTCGGTGAAGGAGTACAACAAGGCAATCGAGAGCGGCCGCATGTCGCTGATGGGCAAGACTGATTTCAACCTGCATGATCGCATGCGTTATCGTTTCCTGATGCAGCTGTTCGGCCTGCGTCTGGACAAGAAACAGTGGGAGCGTGACTTTGGTTGCACGGTTGAGAACGGCCTGCCGATGGAAATGATGTTCATGAAGGCCGTTGCCGCCATCGATAAGGACAACGAGTTCGAGATCACGCTTACCAAGAAGGGCCGCTACCTGGTGGTTGCCATGATGAGGCAGTTCTTCATCGGCGTGAACAACCTGCGCGACCAGGCTCGTGCGGCTCTGCCGAATGAGGAGCGCGAGCTTCTGTTCGGTGCCGGCAAGCCCTGCGCCTAGCAGCTGTTTTCTGCGTTTCGCGTCGCCACGCTGCTGTTTGATCCTGCGCTGGCGGTTCACGCCCGTAACTTTAAAAGCGAACTGAAAAGCCCAGCCCCGAGATCTCGGGAGCTGGGTTTTGTCGTTGTTGGTGGGTTCGCGCAGGCAGGATGATGGGCCTGTGTTAGTTATGCAGTGCGGGGTCGAATGTCTTCATCAAGTCGACGAAGCGCTGCTCGACCTCGTTGAGCTTGTGTCCCTTTTGGATGACGTAGCCGATCTTCATCCACTTCTCTTCCTTCAGCGGAATGATGACCGTGCGCTCGTAGGGAGCATGGTTTGGGAAGAGGTTTACCCAAAGTGCAAAGCCGTCGATTTCGGCGATCTGCGAGATCAGGTCGGGATGCGCCAGATCGTCGGGGGCGATGGTGTTGCGCCCGCGCAAGTTAGACGGGGTGGTGAGCTGCGAACGACCGGTCATTTTCATATGACGGAAGTTCTCGAATGAGAATTCGGGATATGCGGAAAGTTCTTTCAGCGAGACGGTTTCACGATCGCCCAGCGGGTGATTGCGATCCAGATAAGCCCAGAAGTTGGCCTTGAACAGAGGATGGAATTCAAGCCCCTTTTCTTCAAGACGGTCGTAAAGAAGCTGCTCGTTTTCTTTCATGACGAACATGACCCCGATATCGCTGATGCCCGCATACACGTCGTCCGCAGGCTTGAAGAACTGCCTGAGGTTCACAGCGAACTCGTAGCGGCATGGGTCAAGTGTGTTTGTGACCTGGTTGTATGCGGCAATGACGAACTTGAATTCCTGCGTTGAGACGGTGAAGCGGCCAATACGAGACGAGTGGCTGCTGTAATGATCCTCGAACGCATTCATGCTCTCGGTGACGCGACGCGCATACGCCAAGGCCTCGATGCCCTTTTCGGTGGGGGTGATGCCCTGCTTGCTGCGGGTGAAAACCTCGAAGCCAAGCTCTTTCTCGACTTGGCTGATGGCCTCGGAAATGGTTCCGTGCGCGATGGACAGTTCCTTTGCGGCGTTCGAGATCGAGCCGATTTCGGCGGCTTTCAGCAGATATCTGAGTTGTTGGACCGTGATCTTCATAAGTTGCGACCTTGCCGTTCGGGAGCTAGCGCGAAGCACGCGCATTAAGCGCTGGATGGTTGGTTACTTCGCGTTGGATTTGAGCTGACCAGTATCTACCGATATAGGCGCTTTCTAATAGATGCAAGAATTGCCATAGAAAATCAAAATAACCGTAACTTCCATGACACAAAAACTCTTTCCTTGCTATATTTATCACGATAAGGAATCCGACGGAACTATGAACTGTTGGAAAAACCGATAAAGGAGAAAGAAAAATGAATGAAGGAGTGAAGAAAGCGCTCAAAATCGCTATCCCGGCGATCGTTGGCGTGATCATCGCCATGATTCAGCCGCCTGAGGGGCTGACCAAGGAAGCGATGACCTACCTGGGTATCTTTGAGTGCGTCGTTGTGTGGCTCATGCTTGGCGCGGTTCCCGACTGGGCTGCCTTCCTGGCATGCATTTCCGCATATGTAG
>CAKUNS010000049.1 GCA_934668515.1 uncultured Eggerthellaceae bacterium | reverse complement strand
GAATCCCGATGTGTTGTTCTTTGACGAGCCTACCAGCGCTCTTGACCCCGAGCATACCAAGGGAGTTCTACGCGTCATTCGCCAACTTGCCGACGAGCATATGACCATGGTCATCGTCACGCATGAGATGGCGTTCGCCCGCGACGTTGCCGACACGGCCGTTTTCATGGATGGCGGCGTCATCGTCGAGCAGGGCCCTGCTGCCGAGGTCATCGGCGACCCCAAACACGAGCGCACCAAGGCCTTCTTGAGGGGCGATTCGCAGGCCGAGTAATCGGTTTCGCTTCACGCTAGCATCGCCATGCGTGTTGCGTGACTGTGTTTGCACGCTTCAGCCGAGAATGAAAAAAGTCCACCTGGTCGGATTGTCAAACCAGGTGGACTTCTTCGTTTTGCCGGCTGCGCGTTGAGTTGCCGCGTTTAGGTAAGGGCGGCGGTTTCGTGCTAGTTTTGGTTGGGCAGGCGCTCCATCAGGGTTTCACGCAGATCTTCGCCGGGCATCTCAATGGTTTTGATCTGCTTGAAGCCAACGTGCTCGTACAGCGAGATCAGGTTATCGGAGTAGGTTTCCAGATAACAAGGGACGTTGTGCTCGTCCGCGTATGCGAAGAACGGCTCGATCAAGCGACGGAAGGCGCCCGTGCCGCGTGCGTTCTTATCGACGCCGATCACGTAGAAGTGGATGAAGTCGTCGTAGCCGGTTTCCTTTGCGCGGCCGGCCTCCCAGTCGAAGTCGGAGACGGGCTCAAGGCGTTTGAAGGCCTCGGAGTACGTAGTGGCCTCCTCGGCTGTCATGGAGTCGCGTGCCATCTGAGCGTGCGCTTCGTCCTCGACGTCGGACCAGCTTACACCGTTCAGGTCGCTTTTCAGGTAGGCGCCGGTGCAAGCAGCAAGGTCGGGCGTGGCGTAGCAGGCGGGGTAGGGCGTGCCGTACGTGAACTCTAAGCGCATGATCTCGCGCGAGAGCTCGAGCTTGCGCTCGTCGCTGACGTTTTCGCCCAAGGCATCGAAGGTGGCGCGCGTCCAGTTCTCTTCCATGAAGCTTTCGCCCATCATGCGTGAAAGCTTTTCGATAGTCTGGACATCCCCCGCGCCTGGCGCGATAAGTCCTTCGATCTGCATTTCTTGCTCCTGTTCGGTCGGTGAGATTTCGTCTTGAAGAACCATACCATCATTCGTTGTTCAGCCTGTGGTCATTCGGTGCCGCAGCGTTACGCGAAGATGACGATTCGATTCGATTCAGCGACTTTTCAGATCCAGGTGATATGTTTTGCGGAGTCGGACAGGCAGGACTATTCGAAGCGTCGGTCGCATGCGCGCGCATGCGCATAACTCGGCGTGCGGCACGATGCTTCGAGTGAACCCGATTCAAGCATCGGGTTTGGTTTGATCCGGCTCATTTCAATCAAGGAGTGGTTTTCATGGTCGATGGTTTCAACGGTCAGCAGCCCGGCGCACCCGAGCCTCCGAAGGAATACCGGGGTTCTTCTACGCCGTATACCCAGCACAGCTCTTCGGGAAGCGCCCCTTCCCGTTCTTCGTGTGGCATCAAGGGAACCAGCACTGCGAAAACCTTCTTCACGGCGTTTCTGGGTGCTTTGCTTGCGTGCATCTTGGCATTCGCCGGCTTCACGGCGTTCGGTGCGCTTAGCGGCTCGAAGACGTCTGGAACGTCGGGTTCTTCCGCCACGCTGGGAAGTCAGTCGCCTTCGACCATCAACGTTTCGGGCGAGGATTCCTCGCTGGCCGAGACGGTTGCCTCGAAGGCGCTCACTTCGGTTGTGTGCATTTACGTGTACACCAGCCAGTCCAGCTCGTATGGCTATTTCGGCGTGTCGAACGACGCTAGCCTTTCGCAATCGTCGCTGGGCTCGGGCATCGTCCTTACCGAGGACGGCTATGTGCTTACCAACTACCACGTCGTCGAGGGCAGCGAGGCGCTTAAGGTGAACGCGGGCGGTCAAGAATACGACGCCGAGGTTGTGGGCACCGACGCTTCAAGCGACCTTGCCGTCATCAAGTTGAAGGATGCTTCGGGTTTGACCCCTGCTGACATCGGCGATTCCGACGATCTGAACGTGGGCCAGTGGGTCATGACCATCGGCAGCCCCTTCGGCCTTGAGCAGTCGGTGGCAACGGGCGTTGTGTCGGCAACCAGCCGCTCCGAAATCATCGACAACTCCAGCTCCTCTAACGGTGGCTCGCAGGGTAGCTCGTCCATCACCATTTATCCGAACATGATCCAAACCGATGCGGCTATCAACCCCGGTAATTCCGGTGGTGCGCTTGTCGACAAGAACGGCAAGGTCATCGGAGTCAACACGCTGATCACTTCCTATTCGGGCAATTACTCGGGCGTTGGGTTCGCCATCCCGGTCAACTACGCCATCGCCATTGCGCAGCAGATCATCGCCGGCGAAACCCCCAGCCACGCGCAGCTTGGCGTAAGCCTGTCCACGGTCAATTCTGCCAATGCCCAGCGTTACGGCTTGGCGGTTTCAGAAGGCGCGTATGTTTCGGCGGTAAGCGCTGGCTCGGGCGCCGATGAGGCCGGCATCGAAGTTGGCGACATCATCGTTTCGTTCAACGGCAAGAAGATCTCGTCTGCCAGTGATTTGATGGTCGCAGTCCGCGAATGCTCCATCGACGACACGGTTGACGTGAAAGTCAACCGCGACGGCGCCGAGAAGACGTTCAGCGTGAACCTGGGCTCGGATGCCTCCAGCTCAAAGGCTGCTTCGACCACTCAAAATTCCAGCGGCAGCACTAATTCGCAGTCGAACAGGGGTCAAGGATCTCTTTGGGGTTTTCTGAACCAGTGATCGTCTGACGTTTGGTCTGACTTCTTTTTCGGTTAAGATGGACTGTTAGATAGCGAAGCCTACTGCCGAAAGGAAGAAAGAAATGGCCGGCGATTACAAGTACAAACGCGTCCTGTTGAAGTTGTCTGGCGAGGCGCTTGCGGGCGACTTGGGATACGGCATCGACCCGAAGGTCGTCGACGATCTTGCCGAGCAGATCGGCGAGGTTGTGCGTGACGGCGTGCAGATCGCAATCGTCGTCGGCGGCGGCAACATCTTCCGCGGCGTTTCCGGTGCAACCGAGGGCATGGACCGCGCCCAGGCCGACTATATCGGCATGCTTGCCACGGTCATGAACGCCTTGGCTCTGCAGGATTCTTTCGAGCGTCACGGCGTTTACAGCCGCGTTCAAAGCGCCATCAACATGCAGGAAGTTTCCGAGCCCTATATCCGTCGTCGCGCGGTGCGCCACCTCGAGAAGGGCCGTGTGGTCATTCTGGCAGCCGGCACCGGCAACCCGTATTTCACCACCGATACCACCGCAGCTCTGCGTGCGTGCGAGCTTGACGTCGACTGCCTGATGAAGGCCACCAAGGTCGACGGCGTTTACGACAGCGACCCCGCCAAGAACCCCGATGCGAAGCGCTTCGACAAGATCTCTTACATGGAGGTTCTGAATCGCGGTCTCCATGTCATGGACTCTACAGCTACTTCGCTGTGCATGGACAACGACATGCCCATGATCGTCTTCGACCTCACGCAGAAGGGCAACATCGCCCGTGCGCTGAAGGGCGAGCCTGTCGGCACCACCGTCGAGTAAACGCGCTTATTCGGATAGCTAAAAGGAGCAAGAAATGACCATCGAGGAAATCCAGCTGGCTGCAGAAGAGCGCATGGAAGGCGTTATCCGCCAGCTTACCAGCAGCTTCGCCGACGTTCGCACCGGTCGTGCGAACGCAACCATTCTGGACAAGGTCAAGGTTGAGTACTACGGCGTTCCCACGCCTGTCAACCAGATCGCCGGCGTCAAGGCCCCCGATGCCCACATGCTGGTCATCGAGCCCTGGGACAAAACCGTTCTTGGTGCCATCGAGCGCGCCATCATCGAAAGCAACCTGGGCGTCATGCCCAACAACGACGGCATGGTCATCCGCCTGCCCTTCCCGGCCCTTACCGAGGAGCGTCGTCGCGAGCTGGTAAAGCAGTGCAAGATGTACGCCGAGGAAGCACGCGTTGCCGTCCGCAACGCCCGCCGCGATGCCAACACGGCAATCGAGAAGGCAAAGAAGGAAGACAGCCTGCCCGAGGACGAGGCAAAGCGCGCCGAGGCCGACATTCAGAAGATCACCGACAAGTACATCGCTCAGGTCGATGCAACCTTCAAGAAGAAGGAAGAGGAGGTCATGGCCATCTAAGGGTGGCCATCCCTCTTTTATTGCCGCGCCTGCGATTGCTGGCGCGGCAACGCGTGGACACGACTTTGCGAGGTGGGCGTTTATGAACAAGTCTCTGGACTACATATTCCCGAATCTGCCTGAGGGTTTGGACGCATCTGCGCTCGACCCGAACCGCATTCCCCAGCATGTCGCCGTCATCATGGACGGAAATGGCCGCTGGGCGAAGAAGCGTGCCCTCAACAGGCTTAACGGGCACAAGGCCGGCATCGAGGCCGTGCGTGAGACTATTCGCTGCGCGTCCGACCTGGGCGTTCGTTACCTGACCATCTACTCGTTCTCCACCGAGAACTGGAAGCGACCCCAGGACGAGGTCATCGGTCTTATGAACTTGTTCGCCAAGACCATGCTGGCCGAGGTCGATGGCCTGAATGACGAGAACGTCCGCGTCATGACCATCGGCAACCTTGACGCCTTGCCTGAAAAAACGCGCGATGCGTTCGCCGAGGCATGGGAGAAAACCAAGGACAACACCGGCATGACCCTTCTGGTTGCGGTGAACTACGGCGGTCGTGACGAGATCCTTGATGCTGTTCGCGCCGTCGCCTCCGAGGCCGCTGCGCGTACCGCCGCGGGACTCCCCAAGGCCGAGATCACTGAAGCCGACATCGAGCGCCATCTTCATACGGCGGGTATTCCCGATCCTGATTTGGTCATCCGCACGTCGGGCGAGATGCGCATTTCCAACTTCCTTCTATGGCAGATCGCGTACTCCGAGTTTGTCGTATCCGATGTCTTGTGGCCCGATTTCGATCGCTACGAGTTCCTGCGTGCCCTGCTTGAGTTTCAAGGTCGCAACCGTCGTTTCGGGGCGGTGGAATAATAGTGTCTGAAGAGGTTCTTGACGAACAGACGGGAGCCGCTGTGCCCGATTTGACACATGGGTCGTTAGACGAGCATGCGGCCGAAGCGATCGCTGACGCTCAGGCGGGCAACCAAGGTAGGGAAGAGGATTTCGCCCACGACGACTTTGCCAAGCAGTCTCGTTCCGAGCGAGCAGCCGAGCGTATGAGTGCGCCGTACGACAGCGAAGCGGCCCGCGAGAAGCGCACCGCGCGCAAGCAGCGCATGAAGGATTTCGCGTCTCGCAAAACCCCCGAGAAGTTCAAGAACCCCAGCGGGCTTCAGGTTCGTTTGCGCACGGGCGTGGTCTACGTCAGCTTAAGCGTCCTGTTCATCATGGCCAGTCGCTGGACCACGCTCATTTTGGTGACGCTTACCGCTGCTGTTTGCGCGGGCGAGTTCTACTACATGCTGCGCTCCGACGCCAAGCTTCCCAACGAAACCATCGGCGTTATCGCTGCGATGTGCTATCCCGTCTCGGCGTTCTTCCTGGGGCTTCACGGATTGATGTACGTCACCGTCGCGCTGATGATCGCGCTTACCGTGTGGTATGTCTTCTGGCTGCCCGCACGCATCGCGGATGTTGGCATCAGCCTGTTCGGCGCGGTGTACGTGGGCATGCAACTTTCCGCCCTTATCCTTATTCGCGAGTCCATGCCCGGCGTTTGGGGCGGCCTTTTCTTGCTGGTGCTGTTCTTCGGCATCTGGATGAACGACGCGTTCGCGTATCTTGTGGGAAGCAAATTCGGCCGTCATAAGCTTGCGCCCAAGATCAGCCCCAAGAAAAGCTGGGAAGGTTTCTTCGCCGGCCTTGTTGCATCTATGGCTGCATGGTGCCTGACGCTGTTTATCCCTCATATGGATATCAACATTTATCAGGCGCTTTTGTACGGCCTGATTTGCGGTATAGCGGGCGTCTTCGGCGACTTGTGCGAAAGCCGTATCAAGCGCGGCACCGGCTTCAAGGATTCCGGCACCATCATGCCCGGTCATGGCGGCCTGTTCGATAGGTGCGACTCCCTTATCACCACCGCGGTTGTGGCTGCGGTCCTGCTTTTCGGCACCGGCTGCCTTACGCTGCCGCTGTAAACCAGACGATTTCTGCTATTTCGATCTCGGCTTTTGCCGTCGAAGGAGTGGTTGGCATGGATCTTTCATCCCGTTACCCGAGGCGCGTTGTCGTTCTTGGATCCACCGGTTCCATCGGAACGCAGACCATCGACGTCGCAAGGCGTCATCCCGATAAGATCAAGGTGGTTGCGCTTGCCGCGGGCGGTCGCCGCGTGGCCGAGCTGCTCGATCAGGTTCGCGAGTTCGATGTCGACAAGGTTGCTATCGCAAGCGCCCCCAAGGACGGCATCGATTCGCTTGATGTGCCTGTGCTGAAGGACGGCCGCACACCCGACATCGAATTCGGCCCCGATGCCATTCGCCAGTTGGTTCACCTGCCCGAGGTTGACGTCGTGGTCAACTCGCTTGTGGGCGCTGCCGGCCTTCGCGCCAGCTACGAGGCGCTTAAGGCGGGAAAGGTGCTTGCCCTGGCCAACAAGGAGTCGCTGGTTGTCGGCGGCGATTTGATCATGCCGCTTGCTCAAGAGCCCGGCAAGCTCATGCCCATCGATTCCGAGCATGGCGCCATTTACCAGTGCCTGATCGGCGAGGACCCGCGCGAGGTTTCCCGTTTGTGGGTTACTGCATCGGGAGGCCCGTTCCGCGGCAAGAAGCGCGCCGACCTTATGGACATCACGCCTGAGCAGGCTTTGAAGCACCCCACGTGGAACATGGGCGCGAAGATCTCCATCGATTCGTCCACGCTCATGAACAAGGGCCTTGAGGTTATCGAGGCGCATCATCTGTTCAACATGGATTACGATCGCATCAGCGTGGTGGTGCAGCCTCAGAGCGCCATTCATTCCATGGTCGAGTTCACGGACGGCAGCGTGAAGGCGCATTTGGGCACCACCGACATGCGCATCCCTATTCAGTATGCGCTTTCGTGGCCCGAACGCTGGGAAGCCCCGGTAGCGCCCCTTGATTTCACGCAGCTTGGCTCGCTTCAGTTCGAGGCTCCCGATACCGACACGTTCCGTTGCCTTGCCCTTGCGCGCGAGGCGGGAAAGACCGGCGGCACGCTTCCCTGCGTCATGAACGCGGCGAACGAGATCGCCGTGGCGGCCTTCCTAGCCAAGGAGGGCTCATATCTGGGCATTGCAGAATGCGTCGAAGCTGTTATGCAGGCGCATCAGGTTCAGAGGGTCGAGAGCGTCGACCAGCTTGAGGAGGTGGACGCCTGGGCGCGCGACATAGCGCGAAAGAGCATTCGCTAGGGATCGGTTCTCGTGTCGGGCTTCCGATTCTGGGATCGTCAAAGTGCGGGGCCGTTAGGGTTCGCAGCATTGAGGCGTCGAATCTTGATGCAAATAGGTTCTAACATATTTTGAATACCTGCCTCGCAGTTTACTGCGGGGCTTCCTTTTGCGCGCAGGTGATCCCCAGGTCTAATTGGCGATATCGACGACGCGCAGGGTTTTTCCCAGGGGTGCAAGCACCTTCATTAAGGTGTCAAGGCGCGGCGCGGTTGCGCCTGTTTCCATGCGTGCGATGACGGGCTGACGGACGCCGGTCATGCTCTCGAGTTGCGATTGGCTGATGCCGCGCTGCTTGCGTGCTTCGGCGACTTCCGCGATGAGGCGAGCCTGCTCTGCGTCGGTGACGTCGATGGGCTGACCCTTTTCGAATAGATCCTTGCTGGTGACGTCGATTTCGTCGTTCCAGCTTACGGCGTACCCTGCCGCGGTAACCTCTGCGCTTTCGAACGTAGAGGTTTTTTTAATTTGGGCGAATTCAGAAC
>CAKUNS010000048.1 GCA_934668515.1 uncultured Eggerthellaceae bacterium | reverse complement strand
CATCGAGGTCGTTCGCGAGGGCAAGGTTCGTCGCGCAAAGCTCTACTACCTCCGCGACAAGGTGGGCAAGGCCGCCAAGATCAAGGAGAAGTCCTTCCGCTAAGCCTTTTGGCTCAATTGCTCAAAGCCCGTGCTCTTGCGCGGGCTTTTTTTCGTTGTAATATTGCTTTTTGCTGTTCCAACTTGTCTGACCGTTTTGTTTCAGGAGGGCCCGCGATGGCCGCGACCGTACAAGAAATCAAGCAGATGCTTCTTCAGGCTAACGATGAATCGTTCACGGTGCTTGAGCGTTCCCTGTCGGCAGACACGCGAAAGGGCGTTCGCATTGCGGTTGAGTCCACAAGGCGTCGTCTTGAGGCGCAGCGAGCCGAGATTGCGCGATTGGACGGCTTGTATTCCTTTCAGGAATCAATCGCCAAGGAACACGGGGGAAGGGTTGTTCTGGGACTTGATGAAGTCGGTCGTGGTTCCATTGCCGGTCCTTTGGCTGTTGGCGGAGTTGTTTTGCCGGATGAGCCGCACATCCAGGGTCTGAACGACTCGAAGCAGCTTTCGCCTGCAAAGCGCGAGGAGATCGCCGACCAAGTTCGTCAAACGGCGATTGCGTGGACCGTGCAGTATGTCGAGCCTGACGTCATTGACTCAATTGGCATGACGGCGTCACTGCGTCGCGCTTTTTCCTCGGCCATCGCCCAGATCGAGAAGGCGGGCATTGAAGTTGATGTTGTCTTGCTGGACGGCAATCCAATGCACCTCGATAAACGCGAGGTGAACGTCATCAAGGGCGATGCGCGGTGCGCTTCCATTGCTGCCGCTTCTATTGTGGCCAAAGTCGAGAGGGATGCTTTGATGACTCGTTATGCAGTCGAATACCCCCAGTATGATCTTGAGGACTGCAAAGGTTATGGTTCGGCGAAGCATATTGCCGCAATCAAGCAACATGGCCTTTCGCCCATCCACCGCGCGTCTTTCTGCACCTCGTTCATGCAGGAGTCATTGTTTTAAACCTCTTATAACTTTGCGTGTGGAGTAGCGCCCGCGAACCGCTATTTCGGTTCGCGGGCGTTTTTTCGTTGCGCTTTGCCCGCCTGTTGCGATCCTGGTGGTTGAGCGTTATTTGCTGCTTGATCCTTGATGAATTTCCGTTTGTGGCTGTTGGAGTCTTGTTTGGTGGCTGAAAGGTTGTCCCTGTAGCGTCTTCGGCATCGAGAAAGGATATGCGATGACGCAAGAACACAAACTTAACGACCAGCAAGAAGACGTTTCGCAGGCGGGGGCTTCCTGGAATCAGTCTCTTGGCAAGCGAGGCGAGGACGTTGCGGTTGGCTTCTTGGAGCGCCGCGGCTACGAGATTCTTGAACGGAATTGGAAATGCCCTTTTGGAGAGGCAGATATCATTGCTCGAGATGGTGACGACGTCGTTTTCATTGAGGTGAAAACCAGAACCGGGGTTGCCAAGGGGCTTCCAGAGGATGCCGTTACCAAGGAGAAACGATCGCGCTACGAGAAGATCGCCGCCTCATATTCGTTGAATATCGAAGGCTACGACACCCCTATCAGGTTCGATGTGATCGCCATCGTTGTGATCGAAAATAAACGGGCTTTGCTTCGCCATCACGTCAACGCCTTTGGGTGCGGTGACTAAAGTGGGTGGGCGATGCACGGTTAACTGCGCTACCATTCGCGGCGTTCGAGCTGAGCATGTTGAGGTTGAGGTTGCTGTGAGCAGCGGGCTCCCGGGGTTTCATATCGTAGGCATGACGGACGTGGCCATTCAGGAATCGCGCGTTCGCGTTAAAGCTGCTATTAGGTCGTCGGGTTTTTCCATGCCCAACGAGTTGGTGGTAGTGAATCTTGCTCCAAGCGCCCTGCGCAAAAGCGGCACAGGATTCGATCTTGCCATAGCTGTTGGCATTTTAATCGTTACCGGTCAGGTTCCACCAGACATTGCCAAAGGGAAGATGCTCGTCGGGGAGCTTTCACTGGAAGGCGCGGTGCGGCCTGTCGATGGCTTGCTGGCGTATTCGCTTGCGGCGCGTGACCTAGGGCTAGACTTGGTCTGCGCCGCGTATGGATCCGAGATCGTCGAAATAGACGGCGTTCGGCAGGTGGGCGTGGGCATGCTGCGCGACGTGCTAACGGGCAGTTTCGTTTGTATTCCCCGAATAGATTTCTCGGATAATGGTTTTCAAGTTGACTATTCCGATATCGGGGGAAACGAGCCTGCCAAGCGTGCTCTTCAGATCGCAGCTGCCGGTTCTCATGGCATTCTCATGATGGGTCCGCCGGGATCGGGGAAGACCATGCTTGCGCAGCGATTGCCCACGATACTTCCGCCATTGACGAAAGACGAGGCCCTTGAGAGCGCTCTTGTTCACTCGATTGCCGGTTTGGGGATCGGAGAGTTGCTGCTGGGTCGAAGGCCTTTCCGGTCGCCCCACCACTCCTCGACGGGTGCGGGCTTGGTGGGAGGAGGCACTCCTGTGCGTCCTGGCGAGGTTTCGCTTGCCCATAACGGTGTGCTCATGCTTGACGAGCTGGCTAAATTCAGACCTGCGGTTCTTCAGTTGATGCGGCAGCCCATTGAGGACGGTCGGGTTCTCATAACGCGCGCCGACGGCACGGTGTCTTTTCCATCGAAGTTCATGCTGGTGGGTGCGACGAATCCGTGCCCATGCGGATACTTTGGCGACCCCGAGCGCAAGTGCACGTGCTCGGAGGCTCAAATCAGGGCATATCGAAACCGCATCGGCGGCCCGCTTATGGATCGGATCGACATGCGCATAGACGTCAGGCGCGTTCCCGCAGATGAGGTTTTGAATGCAGGAGGGGGAACTTCGTCTTCTCAGTTGCGCGATGGCGTGATGGCATGTCGTGAATTTCGGAAGTGGCGGCAGGGCCGTGATGCCAGGCATAGTGTCGGTGCTTCGGAAGATCTTGTTAGATCGTGCGCCTTATCCGAAGCCGATCAGGCGTTTTATGAAAAGTCCTGCCGCCTTGGTCATATGAGTGGGCGCGGGATGATCAGAACGCTGTCGGTGGCAAGGACGATCGCCGATATGAGAGAGTCCGAACGCGTCGAGAAGCGCGATTTGTGCGAAGCGCTCGGTTTCAGGATTCGAGAGGCAGGTGATTGAGGTGCCGGAGAAGTTAAAAGGTGAAAGGCATGTCGTTCGTCGCGGCGGGGTTGGGTACCCAGTGGAGTTCGAGGACCTTAGTGATCCTCCTGAATCCCTATATTTGATAGGTGATCCCGCATCAATGGAGAGCAGCGGTTTGGCTGTCATCGGTTCGCGTCGAGCGACGCCTTATGGCCGAAGCTGCGCGAAGCGCTTTGCGCATCGTGCAGCAGAGCGCGGCGTCTTGGTTGTTTCCGGTGGGGCGAAAGGCTGCGACAGCGCCGCGCATGAAGCGGCTTTGGATGCGATGGGGAAGACCGTGGTGTTCCTTGGTGGTGGGTGCAACTGGATTTACCCTGCAGCGAACGCGCCTTTGTTCCAGCGTGTCGTCGATACGGGAGGGGCAATCGTGTCTGAGCATCCCTGGGACTTTCAGCCGCGGCCTTGGGCGTTTCGGCGAAGGAACCGCCTTATCGCGGCGATGTCCCAGGCTGTTTTGATCGTCGAGGCAGGTTTGCCTTCTGGCACGTTCACCACAGCAGATGAGGCACTTGACCTTGGGCGTGAGGTTTTAGTTGTTCCCGGGGCGATAACTTCCGAGGCGTCTTTGGGGTCGAATCGGCTCCTTTGCCAAGGTGCAACCCCTGTAGTCGACGACGAGTCGTTTGACGACGCTTTGTTCCGCTGCTTCGGGCTGCTTGTTCAAGAAGGCGGCGCTAAGTCTACGGGTGGACCCGATGCCGATTCCCCTCAAGGCCGCGTCCTTGAGGCTCTGCGGGCTGCTCCGATGGATATCGACTCGCTTTACGACCTTGCTTCCGAGATCACTGGTTCTGGCGAGGTTCCCGTGTGGCTTATGGAGGCGCTTGCCGATTTCGAGGGTGCGGGTTTGGTTGCCAGGCAGCTTGACGGGCGATGGAGCGCGGTCGTCCCCGATTATTAAGGCGAGATTACGGGAATTGGCATTGCTTTGAGCGGTTTATGGTTCGCCTTCGTTTAGACTGAGGCGCATGGAAAAGACTGTATCTATAATCGGCGCCGGATTGGCAGGCAGTGAAGCCGCTTTGCAGTTGGCTCAGCGCGGCTTCAACGTTGTCCTTCACGAGATGCGCCCCGACGTCCAAACCGGCGTCCACAAAACAGATTCGTGCGCCGAATTGGTCTGCTCGAATTCGCTGAAAAGCAAGAAGCCCGAAAGCGCTGCAGGAATGCTGAAGACCGAGCTATCCGAGCTCGGCTCGTTCTTGTATGGATTCGCTCTTGACACCGAGGTTTCTGCGGGCGGCGCTCTTGCCGTGAACCGCGAACTGTTCGCGGAGGCGGTAACGAAAGCCGTACGCGAGAACGAGAAGATCACGTTCGTTCGTGGTGAGGTTGATTCGCTGGAGCAGGCGGCAAAGGGCGCTGACGCCCTTGTGATTGCTACAGGCCCTTTGACAAGCGATTCTTTGGCATCGGCGCTGTCTTCCGTCATTGGCGGCGACTATCTGGCTTTCTACGACGCTGCGGCGCCTATTGTCATGGCCGATTCGCTTGATATGACGAAGGTCTTTAGGCAGAGCCGCTACGAGGATTCGGTTGGCGCCGACGGCGCGGCTCAGGGCGACTATCTGAACGCCCCGTTTACAAAAGAAGAGTACGAGGCATTCATCGCTGAGCTTCTTCAGGCGGATCGCGTTATCATGCGCGATTTTGAAACCAAGGAACTGTTCCAGGCTTGCCAGCCTATCGAGGAGATCGCCCGAAAAGGCGCCGATGCGCCGCGCTTCGGCGCCCTCAAACCCGTTGGTTTGACCGATCCGCGAACCGGAGGGCGCCCTTGGGCAGCTGTTCAGTTGCGCGCAGAGGATTCCGGCGAGAACAGCTTCAACCTTGTTGGCTTTCAGACGAACCTTAAGTTCGGCGAACAGAAGCGCGTGTTCCAAATGATCCCCGGTCTCGAGAACGCTGAGTTCGCGCGATACGGCGTCATGCATCGAAATACCTTCATCGATGCACCGCGTCTTCTGGATTCGACCCTTCAGCTTCAGTGCGCTTCGGATGCGCTTGGCATACCTGTGTTCACCGCAGGCCAGCTGTGCGGCACCGAAGGCTATTGCGAGGCTATCAGGTCGGGATTGCACGTGGCTCTTTCCGTTGCGGCTCTTTTTGCCGGCATTGAAGCTCCAGCTCTTCCGCATGACACGGTATTCGGCGCGCTTATCGACCACTCCGTC
Source organism: uncultured Eggerthellaceae bacterium (assembly GCA_934668515.1). Taxonomy (GTDB): domain Bacteria; phylum Actinomycetota; class Coriobacteriia; order Coriobacteriales; family Eggerthellaceae; genus UMGS1502. Next base: position 3,306 of record CAKUNS010000048.1, on the reverse strand, counting down.
GACCCGAACACCACTGATTACCAGCCCATGCACGTCAATTTCGGTATCATGGCGCCGCTCGATCAGCATATTCGCAACAAGCAGCAGCGTTATGCCGCTTATGCCGAGCGCGGTTCCAAGGCTCTTGCACAGTACAAGGAAGCCCTTGTGGCTTGCGGGTTGCTTTAACATGGACGAACCAACCGACGACAACGTTCTGTTGCATCCAAAAACGCGCGCGTCTGCAAGAAAAGGGAAGAAAGGGGCCAGCAAAGCCCCTTCTTTCGATGAGGCTTCTATCGAGCATGCTCGGTCTTTGACGGAGGATTACTGCTTCGAGCTTGAGGCGGAACGCGGTGCGTCACCTCATACGGTTCGTGCATACACGCGTGACCTTGACGCGTATGTCCGTTGGTGCGCAACGCATGAGATCGACCCGCTCTCCGTTTCGCATCGCGATTTACGTGCGTATTTGGGAGACCTTGATCGCGCTCGCTATGAGCGGGCGACGGTGAATCGGCATCTTTCGTCGTTGCGCGGTTTCTTCCAGTGGCTGCACGTTAAGGGCATTATCGAAGGCGACCCTGCTAGTGCTCTTCAGGGCCCCAGAAGCAGTCGAAGCTTGCCGACTGTCATCGCTCCGAATGACATGGTCAAGCTGTTGAGTGTCCGTTTCTCGCACGCTGATCAGGCAACCGATGAGCTTACAAGGGCTGCTGCTATGCGTGATCAGGCCTTGTTGGAGTTCCTGTACGCATGCGGTGCCCGTATTTCGGAAGCTTCGGGTTTGCACAGTGATTGCGTTGATTTCGATCAGTGTCAGGTGAAGGTTTTCGGCAAGGGTGGAAAAGAGCGCATCATCCCGCTTCACGACCTTTGCATCGAAACCATGAAGCGATATTTCTACGATTACCGGCCCGCGCTTTTGCGCGACAAGTCGTCGCCATATTTTTTCGTATCGACGCGCGGGAACCAAATGGGCACCGATGCCATGCGCAAGATGTTCAAGGAGACGGTGCGCGAGGCCGGGCTTGATGATTCCCTCTCGCCTCATGACATACGTCATACGTTTGCAACTGATTTGTTGGCCGGCGGGGCTGATCTGCGAAGCGTTCAGGAAATGCTTGGTCACTCCAGCTTGTCAACCACTCAGATCTACACGCATCTGACCCCCGCTCGTTTGAGGCAGGTGCATCGTCGGGCCCATCCTCGTGGGTGACGGTTTTATCACATGGGGGAGCCCGAAAGGCGGGCTCCTTGCGGGGGGTTTGATTGAATCGGTTTTCATCCCACGCCAGTCTTTGTTGATGACGACCCCTACACCGCCTTTGCAATCTATGGCGCAGATGTTGATCGAACAATCCCTGGCTTCGTTTTTTTCTTTTGCGCCATGGAGAGCTTGGTCGAGCTGAGGGGTATCGTTGCGTTCGTGGTGATCATCGTGACGCACTTCATTTAGTCCTTCCTTTCCTCCCTGTTTGATCGTTGAATGCGTCGGGAATATCGGAGGGCTTTTTATGATTGCCCCTACGCTCGGCGCGTGTTCCGCGCTTCGCGTGGGGGTTCTTCTGCTCGATCTTTATCGAACAAACTTTTGTATTCTTGTGGTGCGGTTTCTCGCCACTTCCTCTTGGGAACAAGCGTTCTAAAATGAGACCGAAAGAGGAGAAGGACGGCTTCGGCCGTCGCGAATCATGAAGGGCGAAAGATCAATGGGGCAGAAGTCCATCGTCATAAAGGGTGCTCGCGAGCACAATCTGAAGAACATCGATCTTGAAATCCCGCGTGACAAACTTGTCGTTATCACGGGCTTGTCGGGTTCGGGCAAGTCAAGCTTGGCGTTCGACACCATGTACGCCGAGGGTCAGCGCCGCTATGTTGAAAGCCTGTCCAGTTACGCGCGCATGTTCTTGGGACAAATGAGCAAGCCCGACCTCGATAGCATCGACGGCCTTTCACCGGCGGTCTCAATCGATCAGAAAACCACCTCGCGAAACCCGCGCTCCACTGTGGGCACTACTACTGAAATTTATGATTACCTACGTCTTCTTTACGCGCGCGTTGGCGTTCCCCATTGTCCCGAATGCGGACGCGAAATCAAAAAGCAGACAACCGACCAGGTAACCGACGAGATCATGCGCCTTGCCCCCGAAGGCACGCGCGCAATGATCATGGCTCCTGTTATTGCAGGTCGCAAGGGTGAGTTCACGAAGCTGTTCAAAGATCTTGCCAAAGAGGGATTCGCTCGTGTTCGCATCGATGGCGAGGTTCGTCGTCTGACGGACGAAGAAATCACGCTGAACAAGCAGATCAAGCACTTCATCGACGTCGTTGTCGATCGTGTGGTCCTGAAACCCCAGTCGCTCGGTCGCGTGGCGGAAGCGGTTGAGCTTGCCACCACCATCGCCGAGGGACGCGTGCTGGTGCAGCTGCTCGACAAGAACGGCGACCCGCTTGGCGAAAGCAAGGTCTCGTCGGGCGCTAAAGGCGGTCTGGGCCCGGGTGAGCACGTCTTCTCGCTTGCGCTTGCATGCCCCGAGCATGGTCACTCCATGGACGAACTTCAGCCGCGCGATTTCTCCTTCAATGCGCCGTACGGTGCTTGTCCCGATTGCACGGGTATCGGCAGTCGCGAGGAGGTCGACCCTGACCTTCTTGTTCCTGATAAGACCTTGTCTCTTTCCGAAGGTGCCATTGCGCCGTTCAAGTCGGGCAATTATTTCCCTCAGGTTATCAACGCCGTGGCGAACCATTTGGGCGCTGATGACCAAACGCCGTGGGAGGACCTTCCCGCAAAGGTGCGTAAAGGCATTCTGCATGGCGTGAAGGGTCGCGTTCGCGTCGATTACCACACCGTTGACGGCCGCGAAACCTACTGGTACATCGAGTGGCATGGCGCTATCAAGGCCATCGAGGAAAAACTCCACGACGCCTCAAGCGACATGCAACGCGAGAAGTACCAGCAGTATTTCTCAACCATTCCGTGCCCTACGTGCGGCGGAAAGCGCCTGAAGCCCGAAATCCTTGCCGTTACCATCAATGGCAAGTCCATCTTCGACGTCTGCAACCTCAGCGCTCGCGATTCGCTCGTGTTCTTCAAGGGCTTGTCGTTCTCTGGAGCCGATGAGCGCATTGCCGGCCCTATCGTCAAGGAAATCATCGCGCGCTTGCAGTTCTTGGTGGACGTTGGTCTTGACTACCTGACGCTTGAGCGCGCTACTGCCACGCTTTCCGGTGGCGAGGCGCAGCGCATCCGCTTGGCCACGCAGATCGGCGCTGGCCTTATGGGCGTGCTTTATATTCTCGACGAGCCTTCTATCGGTTTGC
>CAKUNS010000047.1 GCA_934668515.1 uncultured Eggerthellaceae bacterium | reverse complement strand
CTGGTGAATAAGCCCACCGAACCCGGCACCCACACCCTCAAGGTCAACGAGAGCGCAGTGCTCCATCCCATTGACGGTAACGGCGCGGCTGGCGAGTCATACGAATTCCCGGTTCCCACGGTCACGTACGAAGTTGCTGAGCCCGATCCGGTCGGTCCCATCGATCCCAAGCCTGCCGATCCCGACCCTTCCGACCAGCTTGGCGACAAGCCCGCCGACAAGGCTGAACCGGTAAGCGTTCTAGCAAAAACCGGCGATAGCGCATTCGCTATTGGAGCAGCTTCTCTGTTGGTTGCAGGCGCAAGCGTTTGCCTGATCACCACCGCGCTAAAGCGTCGTCGCAGTTAACAGAATCAAACGGGCACCAGCCCATTCATAACCTCACACCGCGTGCATCTTCAACGCGGCCGAAAGACATCGAGGCGAGGCCGACAGCGGCTTCGCCTCGATTGTTTTCACGCAAGCATGCGCTCTCGCAAGAACCCTTCGATCAAGGCATTCACGATGTCCGGCGCGTCGGTATTCGAGTTATGGCTCGCGCCCTTAATCCACTCCAACGGAATGCCCGTCTTCGTATGCCAGGCCTTGTTGCAACGAATGCACGAGCCTGCATGGTCTTTCGTTCCGCATATCAGCAACGCAGGGCAATCAATCGAATACGGCAAATCAGCCTCCATCGCTTCCGCGAGAATCTTATAGCCATGCCCCGCGATCTTCGCGTAGCGCCTCTGGTCGCCGTCATACACCAGCATCATCTGGCGCATCAATTCGCGACCATATTCCGAAGTCGCCACCCCATTCGAACCCGCCTTCAAAAGCGAGCGCCACGGATAATGCCTGTACACAGGCTCCATTCGCTTCAACAGCCAGATCTCGATAGCGGTGACGAACTGCCTTTGCAGGGGCGCCGAATCGATGGAAACGAAGCCCGTCACCCGCCCCAGATAACGCTGTATGAAAGCCTGCGCGACATACCCGCCCATCGACTGGCCGACGATCACAAGCTTGGCAACACCTTCCTTTTCAAGGATCTCGCCCAACCAGCGCGCCTTATCGTCCAGCGTGAAATCGAAGTCGAACGGCCACGACGCGGCATGGCCCGGTGCATCCCAAACGAAAACGTTATACCGACCCCCGAAATAATCCAGCTGTTTGTCGAACAAGCGATGATCAGCCGTTAGCCCCGGAAGAAAAACGATCGTAGGCGCGTCTTCATCAATGAAGTCCATCCAATAATGAATGGGTCCCGAAGGCGTCTGGTACACCTTCTCTTGCATAGCTCTCGTCCCTCCGAACCGTCCGCTCGCTAGAGCATCTGTTTCGCAGCGATACTGCGCGTTTTCTGAATCAGTTTGCGGTAAATGCGATCGCGAATCCATGGCTCGCTCGAAAGAGCAACCGCATCCTCAAGCGGCACCCAGCGGACCCCCGAGTTCTCATCTTCCTTCACGCGAATCCGCGCGTTCGGATCGGCAATCACCAGATATGTCACGTTCAGATGAAGATGCGAGCCTACGTAGGCACCGCGCTTCTCGTGCCCATCGACGGTCAAAACCTCGAGCGAAAGAATGTTTCCCGAGCCGCAGTTAACCACTCGCCCACTCGAAACACCCGTCTCTTCCTGAAGCTCGCGAAGCGCCACAGCGGCAAGATCTTGCTGGCCGTCGGCATGCCCGCCAATCCAGCTCCACGAATCGTAGATACGGTGATACACCAATAGCGTTTGAATGAACGACGGGTCAACCGTCCACGCCGAGCACGTCACATGAGCCAACGATTCCCGATCGAAAGCCCGCGGATCGCCTTCAAGACGGCGCAAGATCAGATCACGGTCAACCGCCTCTTGCTCATTGAACGGCTCAAACGAGCGAATTTCATCGATAAGCGACACACAACCACGTCCCATCAAAACGGTCCAGATATAGCCAAAAGTCTACATCTGCGCCGCTGACAAGGCAAAACTCGAATCATGATAATCACTATCAATCAATTTGATAAAATCGACTCATCAGAAAAGAACAGCGCCGTTGTCGTATTACGACGCATGAAAAAGGAGGCAACATGAAGAAACACGCCCTCATTCTTTCAACCTTAGCCCTTGCTGCAGCCCTTACTGCCACCTTGGTAGGGTGCCAGGGCCAGAAATCCCCCGAGGAGCTGATCAAGGCCGACCTCACCCAGCAGTTCGACGAGGTGAAGAACGCCGACTCCGACAGCTGGAGCGAGGAATTCGGCATGACCAACGAAGACTTCGCCGAACTGGGCGTCGATGCCAACCAGTTCATGGGCGCCTACCTTGACGGCTTCGACTACAAGATCGGCGACATCACAGTAGACAAAGACAAGGGCACCGCAACCGCCAAGGTCGACATCACCTGCAAACAATTCGACGAGATCTTCAGCACTTGGTTCGGAACCTACCTTGGCAAGGCAATGAGCATGCTGGACGCTTCCGAGGAAGAGATCACTAAGCTTGCTGGCGAAACCCTGATGGACGCAACGAAGTCCGCAACCGCCAAGACCGTCGCCTGCGAACTCGCCTACGCGAAGAATTCCGAAGGCGAATGGGAAGCCGACCAGGACGTTTTCGAAGCTCAGCTTTACCATGCAATGGGTCTTGAAACCCTGCTGGGCCTTGACGAAGATGCTCAGCCCGCAAACGCCGCATAAGCTCAGTCGCTAGCGAAATCAACTGTGAACCAAGGAGGCTTGGACAAACCGTCCAGGCCTCCTTTGCATGTAAAGCCGCTGCCGCGGAGCGGGGTCTCAACGATACGCTGCGCCAAACACGCCGCCTCTCAATCGAAAACCGTGTCAAAGGTACGGCAGATGTGCTGAAAACATGCCACGGCCTGAGCATTCGATGCGCCTTTGTGCGTAAGCGACACCGCCAGCCAGCGCTTGGCATTCCCCGCAAGGGAATGAACGGCGATCTTCTCACCGGTAACCGAGCCCCAGCTTTTTTCAGGCCAGAACCCAACACCGAGCCCCATGCCGATCATCTCACGCACAACACTGGGGTTGTCGCTTTCCAACACCACATTGGGCTGGAAGCATTCGCTTGCGCACATGTCCGAAACAAACCGGCCGAACCCCGCCGCCGAGGGAAGCGAGATGAAGCCCACATTCTCAAGCTCAGAAAGCTCAATCGGGTTGGTTTTAAACGTCATCGATTCAGGAGCGACCAGCATGACACGCTCGGAGTAACTTCGGTAGCGAGCCGCGTTTTCCAAGATCGTGGTGCCAACATCAATGTCGACCCCTTCTCCCTCATGCGACATCTGTATCAACGTGACGCGCGCTGAAGCGTTTCGAGCAATCCATCCCTCAAGGGCTTCGGATGCAATGCGGGAGCCCGCCTGCAAGCTGATGCGAACCTCGTGTTCGCGCCCGGTGCGAATATCGGCGAACGTCTGCTGGATGTCGTCCAGCTCGGCCATGACGGGAATCAGGCGTTCCTGCAACAATCTGCCCTCACCAGTTAGGCGAATCCCCCTGCCCGACCGTTCGAACAAATCGACGCCGAGCTCATCTTCTAAGCGCGCGATGCTGCGACTAACCGCAGGTTGCGCCATATGAAGCCGTTGGGCGCTTTTGGTCATGTGCTGCGTTTCCGCAACATCGAGGAAGCATGTCATCTGATTGATATCCATGCCCCAATCATAACAGATTTGTTATCGTTTTCTTATGAATGCATATTTGTCATGCATTACTTGCTTTCCTATACTCCATGAAGCTTATTAAAGCGGCGCTACCAACACCCCGCCTTGCGTTCTTTGCGACCCGAGATGCTCACCTGCGCTGCATGAGATCAAGGAGACAAGAATGCTGTCACAAGCCCTGGAAGCCGCGATGCTTCTCTGCTTCGGCCTGTCCTGGCCTACCAACGCCTATAAAAACTATCAAGCACGCACGGCTGCCGGCACCAGCTGGCAGTTCATCATGCTCATTACCGTCGGCTACTTCGCCGGCATTGCCGCAAAGCTTTGTTCTGGACAAATCAACTGGGTTCTGGCCATCTACTTCCTTAACTTGGTCTTCCTTACTGCCAACTGGGCTGTTTACTTCCGCAACCGCAAGCTCGATAAGGAACATATCGCCGAGCAGATGCTCAACAACGACATCCACGAGCGCCTTGCGAAACGCGACGCCCTGAAGACGCTGATCTTCGCAACCGACGGCTCTGAGCCTTCTCTTAACGCCATCAAATATGCAGCTCATTCTATGGACCTGGACAAAGCAACCGATATCGAGGTTCTTGCCGTTGCTGCACCCGACAACGAGGCAAGCGCGCTGCGCGCCGATAACGCTGTTGTCCATGCCTGCGAGATCATGAAGGGCATTGGCATCGATGCCATCCCGAAAACCCGTATGGGCGACCCCGCCGTCGAAATCGTGAAGGAAGCGCGCGAATCCGACGCGGAACTGGTTATCATGGGTTCGCGCGGCCTGTCCGGCCTGAAGCAGGTCGTCATGGGCAGCGTCAGCCACAAGGTCAGCGAAAACGCCGGCTGCCCGGTTCTCATCGTCCGCTAGCCTTCGCATCGCATAACAGCCATCTAACACCAGAAGCCGATCGAGCGCACCGTTGCCCGGTCGGCTTTTGGTATGGGGGACAGAGACAGCACCACCGTTTCAAGAATGCTAAGACGACCTGACCATTCGATTGTTTCCGATACACACCGACAACCTTGCGCTTCTTCCGACCGCTCACCCCAAAACCAAGCCCGTTGAGTCTTCTGGTTGTTTATCAAACGATTAAATCCCCGATAAGAATTCCGCGTCCCCGCACCATCACCGATATAATTTTTTATTGAATTGTGAAGGCGAGGATTGTTCGAGCTTTGTCAAACGGCGGCAGTGAACTGCCGGCCGATCGCGTCGGCCAAAAGCGCGCAACCTAAGAGTACGTATGACAAAACACGCACAACCCGCTCGGCATTGCCATGCTTCGCCTTCGACCGAACAATCGAAGAAAAGAGTTTTCCTATGGCACATTCAGGCGCTTCTGAAAAGCGCGCCTCATGGTCCAGCAAGTGGGCTTTTGTCTTGGCAGCCGCAGCCACCGCTGTGGGCCTCGGCAACATGTGGCGCTTCCCCTACCTCGCTGCGAAATACGGCGGCGGCACGTTCCTTATCACGTATCTCATCCTGGTTGCGACGTTCGGCTTGTCGCTGCTTCTTCTTGAGTCGGCCCTTGGCCGCACCACACGCAAATCGGCCATCGGCGCGTACTCCCATTTCGGCAAGAAATTCCTTTGGATCGGCGTTCTGGTTTCGCTCGTTCCGTTCATCATCACTCCGTACTACTGCATCATCGGCGGTTGGGTGACCAAATACACAGTTGCCTACCTTACCGCCGGTCCTGCCGCATTGGCAGATGGCGGTACGTTCTTCAGCGCTTTCATAACCAGCAACGTTGAGTCCTACATCTGGATGGGCATCTTCATGGCACTTGCGTTCTGCGTCGTGGGCTTTGGCGTTGAAAAAGGCATCGAACGCGTCAACAGCGTCCTCATGCCTGCGCTCATCGTCATGGCGCTGGGCATCGCCATATTCGTCCTCACGCTGCCGGGCGCCCTTGAAGGCGCAGCTTATTACCTGGTTCCCGATTTCAGCAAATTCTCGGCTGAGCTGGTGATCAACGCACTAGGCCAGATGTTTTACTCCCTGTCGCTGGCAATGGGCATCACCATCACGTACGGCTCTTACATGCGCAAGCAAGATAGCCTTACCGCTTCCGTCAGGCAGATCGCTGGTTTCGACTTCGGTGTTTCCTTCCTTGCTGGTCTTGCCATCGTGCCGGCTGCCTTCGTGGCAATGGGCTCCGCCGAGGCTGTTGCCGCGAAATCGGGCCCCTCTTTGATGTTCATCACCTTGCCCCAGGTGTTCAACACGCTTGACACCACCGTGGCAACCATCATCGGCTTCGTCTTCTTCCTGCTGGTTTTCTTTGCAGCTCTGACTAGCGCAATCGGCCTGACTGAGGCATGCGTTTCCATCGTCCAGGACGGCATGCATTGGCCCCGCCGCCAGGCCTTCGTTGCGGTCGTGGCCGTCATCATCGTTCTCGGTATCTTCGTTAACGCAGGCTACAACGTGCTTTCTGGCATACAACCGCTTGGCGAGGGTTCTTCGCTGCTCGACTTCTTCGACTTCATTTCCAATTCGGTCATCATGCCGATCGTCGAGATCTTGACCTGCCTCATGTTCGGTTGGCTGGTCAAGGAGAACATCCTTGCCCGCGAGATCAAAGAGTCCAGCGCGTTCAAGCTCGAAAAGGCCTGGACCATCATGATCAAGTTCATCGCACCGGTTCTGATCGCCGTGATCCTGATTTGGAACGTCCTCCCCTACCTTGGGTTCTAATGCAGCAGGATCTTTCTAACGCAACAGAATCTGTGGTCTGTAAAATCCAAAACAACTTTCAGGCTGTTTTAAGAGTCGCGAATTAGAATGCGAAGCATCCGATAAGGGAGGGGCTTCGGGAAGCAAGCACCATCCCAACCCAAATTCACTCAAAGCATCGGAATGAACAGCCAATACCTGCGCCGCCATTACAACAGCAAGTAATGCAGCAGGCGCCTCTGAAGCGCCCGAGCCGACCCCCAACCGGCCGGGCGCTTACTATTTCTTCCCTCATGCAACCAATACCGCGACAGCACATCGAGTCTGCTTTCAACGATGTGGCAACCTCTTCGCAATGCCGCAATCATTCACCAATGCAAAGGAAGTAGAATGATTGCCACCCTAGTGAAAGCGAGGAAATCGTGACAGACGCCACCACTGCAGAACAAATCGTTTAACCACCTGCACGTGCTCATCTGCCCCGATAGCTCCAGTCGAGGACACATTACGGCAACCGATCCCCACGCTTCAGCCCTCGTTTCCGTCAAAAGTTCCAAGGAGCGAAAGGATATCGCGGCAGCACAGGAACGACGCGCATGAAGCAATCGCCATCATTACCTGGCTGAATCATTTCAACCGAAAGAAGCTCTATGGCCTCCGAATTCTTCTCTCTCGCAATCATTTCCGCCGTTGCATTCGCAGCACCCGTCATTGCCCAGGTCATCCCGCACAAGCCCGTTCCCGAAACGGTGTTGCTCTTGGTTTTCGGAGCGGTACTCGGACCAAATTTCCTGGGGATAATCCACCTCTCTGAAGCGATCACGCTGCTGTCCGAACTTGGATTGGCATTCCTATTTCTTCTAGCAGGCTATGAAATCGAACCAAAGAAGCTATCGGGGACAGAGGGAAAGAAAGGGCTAAGAACCTGGCTGTTAACATTTGCGTTCGCGGTCTGCCTGGTTCACCTGCACCCCAATATTGCCATTGGTGGCATCGATGCGATTCCCATGGCTATACTCCTGTCAACAACCGCATTGGGAACCCTGATGCCCATCCTGCGCGAACGCGAGCTTACCGGGACGAAAGTCGGAGACGCAGTAATCGCATATGGTACGTGGGGGGAACTTGGTCCCATTCTGGCAATGGCCATACTCTTGTCTACGCGAACCGGGTGGCAAACCGCCTTGATCTTGACCGCGTTCACAATCCTATGCCTGGTCGCTGCCTTGGTTCCCGCCGCTGCACGCAAGAAAGGCAGCGCGATCTACCGCTTCCTTGAGTTGAAGGCTGACACAACCTCTCAGACGTTCTTGCGCGGCACGATCACGATTCTGGTGGCGCTCGTTGCCTTTTCAGCCATTTTCGAAATTGATATCGTACTAGGAGCTTTCGCGGCGGGATTCGTGCTGAGATTCATCACGCCCGATGGAAACATCTCACTGGAAGCTAAACTTGACGGAATAGGGTTCGGATTCCTCATCCCGCTCTTCTTCGTTGTTTCAGGATGCAAGATCGATTTAAGTGCAATTGCCGCCGATCCCACAACGCTCGTGCGATTCATACTATTGCTCATGGGGATCCGCGCTGTCCCTGTTGCGGTATCGCTTGCACTGGGGAAAACCCGAAAGAAATACACCGTTCACGAGCGAGCTTCGGTGGCTCTCTACTGCACGACCGCTCTGCCAATCATCGTAGCAGTAACCTCGCTAGCGGTTAAAAACGGAAGCATGGATTCCCAGACAGCATCGATTATGGTTGCGGCTGGAGCCGTAACCGTTTTTCTAATGCCGTTGCTTGCTCAAATCGTATACGGAATCACCGACCGTCACCCCATCGATGCAGTAAAAGAAATCGCAAACGCGCCAAAGAGCACGATCGACATCATTAAAGAGCATGCGCATTCGTCCCGGACGCACGAAGAAACCGATTATCGCACTATTTACCTACCCAAGAAGCGTTACGACGTTTATACGCGATCTGATGACGTTTCAAAGGGTTCCAAATAAACCAAACAGTGACAAAATCTAGAAACCGAAGCGACTGAAGGATAACTGCCTATAAGCAACCTGCCTACCAATCGCGTAAGGAGGCAGACTATCTTAATATTCGCAGGCGATAAGGCTTGTCGACGTGCCGTTCGCGTGCCCACTGGCAGTGCCCTCAAACAGGAGGACAAACCACCCTTGCCCCCGAGTCCGACAATCAAGAGAAGATTTCACACACATGAGGCGAAATCGATCGACACATAGCTGAAACAGCAAAACCATAACAGCGAATACCTCGATAGGGATACCGGCTAAAATAAGCCAACCCCCCGCCAAAAAAGAGAAGGCCCCGGTCCCCCGGGCCGAAGGGCAAAGAGAAGGGGCCGCCCGAAGGCGGCCCTCATGGCGCTGGGAAGCGCC
>CAKUNS010000046.1 GCA_934668515.1 uncultured Eggerthellaceae bacterium | reverse complement strand
GCATGAAGCAGCTTCCCAAAGCCGTCATACAGCGCCGCGCGTACTTTCTCATCTGACCCGATGATGGTTTTGAACGCGTCAATGGGCGTGGCAACCTTCTCGCCTTCGCCAAAACCTGTGGCACCGCCGGACGAGCACACCAAGAAGAACGCCTCGATGAAGCGCTCTCGTTCATCGGCGTCCATGGACCTCAGCCAATCGTCAAGGGTGCGCCTGCCGTAATCGGCAGCCGCATCAAGCTTGCCGCGATCGACGAACGAGGCGTTCTCGACGTCGACCAGCCAGGTGTAAGGATCGTGTTGCATAAGGGCGCCGATGCCGTTGCTTTGCACGACCTTCATGACGGGGACGGTCTCGAACAGCTGGCCGAACACAGAAAGCTGCGGCACCGTTTTCGAGACTTTGGGAATAAGCGCGACGAACGCGTCCGATTCGACGACCTCTTCGTAAAAGCCGGGGCCATCGTGGTCGAAGACGCGCACGATGCGATCGTGCACCTTTGCCGGGGCGTTCATCGAACAATAGGTTGCAAGGTTACCGCCCTTGGAATGACCGCCCACGAACAGATTGCCCGTGGTTGCCTTGGCGCATTCAAGCAGATACGCGAGCGATTCGATCTGGGCGGGAACGGGGTAGCTGACCGCCAGGTTGAAATCTTCCTTCCAACCGACGATGGTCATGTCCGTGCCGCGAAACGCCACGAACGTATCACCGTTCGGAAGAAGAAAGCACGTTGCCGAGAACTGGATGCCGCGATCGGCGTCGATGTCGTTGACGTAACGAGAAACGCGAACCTCGCGGAAACGGGGCGAGGAAGCGAACGCGGCAATAAGGCGCGCGTTCGGCTTAGGGTCGCGCAAGCCGCCGTAAAGCCGTTCCAGGTTCTCAGCTTGGAAAAGGTCGCGCAGCAAGCGCCCCTCGCCCGTGGTTGCATCGGGAAACGTCTCGCCGATTCGCAAGTAGGCAAGTTGGCAAAACGCCAAGCTGTCGACCTCGTTCACCGGAAGATCGGAAAACGACGCGAACGTGCGCTCGACGTAGTCGACGATGGTTCTTTGCTCCGGCATTGCCGCGCCTGTTCGCTGCTAAGCCTGCTCGGTCGAACGACGCGGGTAGCCGCCCTTCTCGGGACGGTTCTGGCGCAGCCACTCGTACATGAACGCAGTGGAAGCCTGGGCGACGTTCAGCGAAGACACCTCGCCCATCTGGGGCAGGCGGCCGAACAGATCGCAGTTATCAAGAGCCAGGCGCGAAACACCCTCGTGCTCGTTGCCCATGACCAGGCCGATCTTGCCCTTCAGGTTCATGTCCCAAATCTCGTCCTGAGCATGCTCGGTAGCAGCGGCGATCCAAAAGCCGCTTTCCTGCAGGCGCTTGATGGCCTGAACGATATTCGAGGTTTGGGCGATGGGCATATGGGCCACGGCGCCCGCCGAGCTTTTATAGGTAGAAGCATCGACATGGGCGCTGCGCTTGTTGGGAATGACCACGCCGCATGCGCCGACGGATTCAGCGCTGCGGATGACGGCACCCAGATTGCCCGCATCGGTGATGTGATCGAGCAGGATCACCAGAGCACGGCCGTCGTTTTCGGCGGCATAGCGCTCGGCTGCGGCGATGACGTCGCCGATTCCGACGTAACCGAAAGGCTTGGCCTCGGCGATGACGCCCTGATGGCTGTCGCGCACCGAGAGCTCATCAAGCTTCTTGCGCGAAACCTTGTCCACGCGGATGTCGCGCTGACGCGCCTTGCGCAGGATATCACCCACCATCTGGTCTTGATGGAGGTTGTCGGCGATCATGATGCGCTTGAGCGGAACGTTCACGCGCATTGCCTCGATGATGGGGCGCTTGCCCTCGATGTAATCGGCCATGTGCTGCCTTTCGCCCGCCGAGCCATGCAAGCACGCGGGAATTCAATCGGAATCAAACTAGGTACATTGGTTGTATTCGACCGAAAAGTGTACCATGTGCCGCTTCCTGCTGTGTTTATTTAGTCCCCATTTCAAACCATTCCATCAAAACCGCAGGCGAACCCCTGATAATCGACTCTGAACGATCTAATTATCCGCGCATCGCTCAACGTAATGCGAAGCGCAACGGGCCAGTCCCGACATCCACGTTCCAACCGCATTTGGTTCCATCTCCGTTCTAAGGAAAGAAATGAGTCAGAAATTCGCCGAACTCGGCATATCCCGTGACGCGCTCGAAGCCGTCAAGAAGATGGGATACACCGACCCCACCCCCGTTCAGGAACAGGCCATCCCTGAAATCCTGAAGGGCCATGACGTGTGCGCCGCCGCGGCAACCGGCACCGGCAAGACCGCCGCGTTCCTGCTGCCCACCATGAGCTCACTTGGCCATGCCGTCGTCAACAAGAAGGCCGTCTCGGGCCCGCGCATGCTGGTACTCACCCCCACACGCGAGCTTGCCGAGCAGATCGGCGACGTGTGCAAGTCCATCTCCCGCGAGACCGATCACTACGTGGCAACCCTGTACGGCGGCACGAAGTACGGCCCGCAGATCAACAAACTGCGCAAGGGCGTCGACATCATCATCGCAACGCCTGGCCGCCTGATCGACCTGCGTGAGCGCGGCGTCGTCAACCTGAGTGACATCGACGTGCTGGTCATCGACGAGGCCGACCGCATGCTGGACATGGGCTTCTGGCCTTCCATGGAAACAATCATCGCCCAAACCCCGAAGGAGCGTCAGACGCTTCTGTTCTCTGCCACGCTCGACCGCAAGGTGATGCGCAAGGTCTCCCCCATCCTGAAGGATCCGGTCATGGTCGAGATCGCCCATCGCGGCGACACGGCAAAAACCGTCGAGCAGTACATCCTGCCCATCGAGAACAAGAAGAAGCAGGAGCTTCTGCAGGCAGTTCTGGGCGAGCACGCGTTCAGCCGCGTCGTCGTCTTCACGCGCACCAAAAAGCGTGCCGAGGAATGCAACGACATGCTGCGTCACGCCGGCTTCGCCAGCGACTCCATCCATTCCGACAAGCCGCAGCACAAGCGCAAGCGCGCACTCGAGCGCTTCACCAACGGCAAGACCAACATCCTGGTTGCCACCGACGTCCTGGCTCGCGGCATCGACGTTCCCAGCGTTGACTACGTTGTGAACTACGACCTGCCCGACATGGCCGAGGACTACGTCCATCGCATCGGCCGCACGGGCCGCGCAGGCGAGGTCGGCTTCGCCGTTTCGTTCGTCACGCGCGAGTCCCGCTCCGAGCTGCGCGACATCGAGTCGCTTATCGGCCGCGAGATCCCGATGATGGAAATCGACAGCTACGACGTCGACCCCAGCATCCTGGAAACCAAGAACAAGAACAAGCACGGCAAGAAGAAGCGCGTCCGCGAGCGTGACATCGAGCGCAGCCGCGCTCACAACGCAGGCACGCAAGGCGACAACTTCGAAGACGGCCCCGCGCCCAAGAAGTTCGACGGCCTGGCCGGCTACAAGACGCACAGTAACGCGAAACCGGGCAAGGGCAAAAACGGCGGCAACAAGGGCGGCCGTTCCGACAAGCCCGGCAAGGGCGGAAAGTCCTTCGGTGGCAAGGGCGGCCGTTCCGACAAGTTCGAGAAGAAGTCCACCGCCTTCGACAAGTTCGATAAGCGTAACAAGGGCAACAAGGGCGGCTGCAGCCAGGGCAACTGCGGCGATTTCACCGTTCGCGACGCGAAGCGCAACGACCGTGGCGGCAAGGGCAACGATCGCAATTGGCGCGACGACAACCGCGGCAACAAGGGTAGCAACGGCTTTGGCAACCGTCAGCGCAACGACCGCAACTTCGGCGATCGCGACAACCGTCGCGGTGGCAACAGCGGCCGTCGTGACGATAACCGCGGCTCCAAGCGCAACTACTTCGACGAGGAGAATCGCAACTACCGCGGCGGCAAGCGCGGAAGCGCCAGCCACAAGAAGCGCTTCGACTCCCCGAAACCCGCAAGCCGTCAGGGAATGGCGAAGGCCAAGCAGTCCCAGGGCAGCTTCAGTCGCTTCTACAACAAGAACGGCAACTAGCCTTTCCTAGAACATAGCGCATTCATTAAAGATGCCGCATCCATTCGGGTGCGGCATCTTTTTGCGCAAAACACAAACCTGCACAACGAATCTCAAAAAAATATTGAGAGAACGTTCCTTAAATTACCTGACCATCAGCTTTCCCTCTACCGCCCGCACCACCCTTCCCCTGTTGAACGCCCCGTCAAATATAACGAGATGCCGATCACGAGCCATTCAACCCGTCTCCTTGTATGGCATTCAAGATATACGCGAAGCCCTACCGCCCGAAACTCTTAAATGGATATAGTAGGATTTGATACTGGTATAAGGTTCGCTGATAGCAGCAGATAGCCAACGACTACGCAACGAGCCACGCCACGACCGTTTCCAAGCGTTTCAAAGGAGGCTCTGCATGCTAAGGAACAAAGGCTTGACCGACAAACTGATGATCTTGGGCATCGACGGCATGGACCCCAGGTTCACCAAGCGATTGCTTGACGAAGGCAAGCTCCCCAACATCCAGAAGCTGGTCGATGCGGGCTCATGCCGCGAGGACCTGATGCTTCTGGGCGCCAACCCCACCATCACCCCGCCGCTTTGGGCCACGCTGGCAACCGGCTGCTACCCCATGACGCATGGCATCACCGACTACAACGTTTCCGCCAATCCTGATAAAGAAATCGCCTTGGGTGCGTTCAGCTCGCGCTTCATGGTTGCCGAGCCCATCTTCAACGTCACCGCAAAGGCAGGTCTGAAGACGCTCGTCTTCCACTGGCCGGGCGGCAGCTTCCCGCCCAGCATCGAAAGCGACAACCTGTTCACCGTCGACGGCTCCAGCCCCGGCGCCTGCTGCGGCTGGGTTTCCAGGTGCGATGACGACACCGCCATCATCGCCAGCACGCTCACCAAAGAGCCGGTCTACAAGCCCATGTCCACCACGGTCACCGACCTTAAGGGCGACGAAGAGCTGCAGGCCTACGCATGGGTCGCAGGTGATCCCGACCTGAAACGGTGCAGCCCGGAAATGAGGGAAAAGGTCGAGCGTTATCGCAAGGAATACGAAGAGTTCATCAACGTTCCCGGCTACAAAGTCGAAAACAGCTACATCTCCTACGACGCCCGCACCGATCTGGATAAGAACGTGCAGTGGAAGGTCGAGGACTGGTGCATCAGCTGCTCGATGTCACCGATTTCCGAGCCCAGCGGCTGGGAGTTCCCCATCCCCGAGGGCGCCAAGGAATTCACCATCAAACTTTTCTACGGCAAGATCGATCGCCCGGCATTGATTCTTTGCAACGAGGAAGGCAAGTACGACCGCGTCGCAATCTACAAGGACAAGCAAGTCGAAAACCAAATCGTCGTTCTTGAAGAGGACGTCTTCACCGGTCATGTGTACGACACCATCCCGACGCCCAACGGCGAGGATAAGGTCACGCGCAACATGCGCCTTTTGGAAGTTGCCGAGGACGGCACCTATGTTCGCATGTGGGCATCAACTGGCATGCGCTGCACCGACGACAGCGTCTTCTTCCCCAGGTCGCTTCACGCTGAGCTCGTCGAGAGATTCGGCCCGCCGGTTCCAACCAGCCAGATGAGCGGCAACGACAAAGACCTCATCATGAAGTGCAACAACGAGCAGTGGCGCATGGCCGCGAAGTGGCAGTCCGACTGCATCCACTACATGATCGAAGAGCGCGGCATCGAAGCCGTCTTCTCGCACTACCACAACGTCGACCTGCAAACGCATAATTACGTGAAGTACCTGAAGAACCGTGACACCTCCCGCTACGACGAGAGCGAAGTCATCAAGTTCGCCGAGGCAACCTATCAAACCACCGACGAGTACCTGGGCACGTTCCTTCATTACCTGGACGAGGGTTGGACCATCATCCTTTGCTCCGACCATGGCCTGAACTGCTGCGAGGGCGACGGCTCGTATATCATGGGCGACTGCGGTTACGTCAATGTCGATCCGCTGCGCAAGCTGGGCTACACCGTGCTGAAGCGCGACGCCGATGGCAACGAGATGCGCGAGATCGACTGGGGCAAAACCACCGCTTTCCAGACGCGCTCGAACAGCATCTACATCAACGTCAAGGGCCGCGACCCACACGGCATCGTCGACCCGGCCGACAAGTACGAAATGGAAGAGCGCGTCATCACCGACCTGTACGGTGTGCGCGACCCCGAAACCGGCCATCGCATCGTCTCGCTGGCGTTGCACAACAAGGACGCCGTGCTGCTTGGCTTGGGCGGCTCGCGCTGTGCCGACATCACGTGCTTCGTGCATGACGACTATGCCTGCGGGCACGGCAACGGCCTATCGACTGCTCAGGGCTACAACGACACGTCCCT
Source organism: uncultured Eggerthellaceae bacterium (assembly GCA_934668515.1). Lineage (GTDB taxonomy): Bacteria > Actinomycetota > Coriobacteriia > Coriobacteriales > Eggerthellaceae > UMGS1502. The sequence continues at coordinate 2,587 of CAKUNS010000046.1, read as the reverse complement.
GTCGCCCATCTTCATCGCAGCAGGCCCCGGCATCAAGAAAGGCTTCACCACCGATCGCGTGATCCGCGAGGTCGACGTCGCTCCCACCGTCTCGCTGCTTCTGGGCGTCGACGTCCCCGCCGAATGTGAAGGCGCTCCTGTTTACCAGATCCTCTCCGAAAACCTGTAAACGTCGTTAAGCCGTAAGAACCCGCGAATGCACGAGGGCCCCGACATTGTCGGGGCCCTCGTTTGATTCAACGCAAGCAAACCTGATGCGACTCGAACCCGCACGCTTCCCTTATTTGCGGCGCCAGATATCGATGACGATCCATGCCGACAAGACGAACGCGCCGGCAAAACCGAAGAACGAAACCGCTGGAACGTCCAAGATCTCGGGTCCTAGCCCTGTGGTGGCGAACAAGCTCGACCCCATGAACAAACCCGCCGCCAAAATACCCATAGTCATGCGATTCACGATCTTCGAGAGCCTTAACAGCGGTGCTTCGGAGCCAAGCACTTCCATGTTCATCTTCAACTGACCACGCGTCATCATACGCAGCGCCTCACCCGAATACTCAGCAGCGCTCGAAAGGCCCTCGGCAGCGCGCCTCATAACCAAAGCGGCATCCATAATCGTGTCTTTCGCCTGCTCAACGGAGTCGGTCGAGCGCATGATGTGCCCGTTGATGATTCCAATGATGCTTTCATTGGGAATATAAGGCGCCACCGTTCCCTCAACCGTCACGATGCCGCGAGCAACGTTGGTGATGGTCGAGGGCATTTGGCACTTCGACGCACGCGTAACAGCCAGCACATCGTTCAGAAACGCACCGATATCCAAATCGGAGACATCGCATGACGCATACGTTCGCAAGATATTGTCGGTATCTGCCAGAAGCTTGGCATGATCGACCTGCCCGCTGCCTCGCGAGACCGCAAACGAAATCAGGGCATCAGCCAGTTCAGACGAACTTTGGACGCTAACTGCATGGATGATGCGAGCAAATCCGGCACGTTCGGCAGGGGTCAAACGACCCATGATGCCCAGATCGATATAGACGATCTTCCCCTCGCGGATGATGATGTTACCCGGGTGCGGGTCGGCATGGAAGAAGCCGTGGTCAAGAACCTGCGTGGCGTAGTTGTCCAACAGCTTCTCGCCGATTTCCGCCAAATCGTAACCCGCAGCAAGCAGCTCGTCGCCATGCGAGATGTTGATGCCTTCGATATATTCCATTACCAGTACGTACTCGCCCGAATACTCGGTGTACACGTACGGCGAGTCGATGAAAACGCAATCTTTGTTCAGCTCTTTGAACGTTTGGAGGTTCTCGGCCTCGCGGCGGAAATCGGTTTCCTCAACGAAGGTGTCCCACATCTCCTCGACAACCTCTTCGAGGTCGATCATCGCATCGCCCTTGGTGAATCGGCTCATCTTGTGCGCAAGACCACGCATGATGTCGATATCCTGCGCCATGGTGAACTTAACGCCGGGGCGCTGGATTTTCACAGCGACCGTTTCGCCTGTGACCAGCTTGGCCTTATGAACCTGAGCAAGCGACGCGCTTCCCAACGGCTTCGGATCGACCGATTCGAAGATCTTCCCGTACCTTTCGCCATAAATGGCACGAAGCGCCACGAGCACCTGCTCGAACGGCAGCGGATCGCATTCGGTTTGAAGCTTGGTGAGCTCCTCGCAATATGCCTTGGGCAGGATCTCGGAACGAGTGGACAGCGTTTGACCGATTTTCACGAAGCTGGGGCCAAGCTCCTCGAGCGCCGCGCGAAACTCTTCAGGAGTAAGCTGGTTTAGGAACTTGTGCTTGTGCAAAATGAAAACGATCTCGCGCATGCGCTTTGAACGCGACTTGCGATTCAATCCGAACTGGCTTGCTTTCTGCGCTCCGCCCGACTCGAAGAAATAATTGAGCAGGGTGTTCTCGCCCATTAACGTCCTCGTTCCATCAATAGCTAAGCAACCGGGATCGATTCCTGGTTGCAATCATGTACGTGAATATGAAGAAGCGGCCCGTCAGATGACAAGGCCGCTTCGAAAATAGGCTATTCAGCCGGCTTTGCGGCGGGCTCTTCGGCCTCTTCAGGGGCAGCCTCTTCGGCAGGCGCAGGCTCTTCAGCGGGATCTTCAGCCGATGCGGGCTCTTCGGCTGCTTCTTCGTCGTCGATGATCTCGACTTCAACAGCCGCAGCAGCTTCCTGAGCGTTCTGAGCCGCAGCGAACTCGGCGGCCTTGGCCGCGAACGCCTCGCGCTGCTCGGGCGACATGGCCTTCATGCGAGCCTCAAGCGCGACCTCGCGGGCGGTCTTCGTAGCCTCGTCAGCCTTGTATTGGAGTTCCCTGTTGATCTGCTTGCCCTGGTCGATAGTCATCTCGCCCTTAGCGACCAGCGTATCGACAAGCTCCTTGCCCTTTTCGCCGCCAATGGCAAGCGCGCCGATACCAGCGAGGAACACATTCTTGAAGCCTTCACCGATGCTGTTGACGCCGTCTTGAATTCCAGCCATGGGAACCTCCTATCTTTTAGTTGTTGCATTTGGGAGCCGAATATCGAATGCTTTCAGATGCAATGCAGACTCTGGCGGGCAG
>CAKUNS010000045.1 GCA_934668515.1 uncultured Eggerthellaceae bacterium | reverse complement strand
GGCGCTTCCCAGCGCCATGAGGGCCGCCTTCGGGCGGCCCCTTCTCTTTGCCCTTCGGCCCGGGGGACCGGGGCCTTTTCTTTTTTGGCGGGGGGCTTTTCCAGTCACTGCTTGCTTGCTTTTCGGAAGTGCTAGCTCTTTCTCATCGTTCTTGTCTTTCTCGCTTACTTGCCCTTTTGTTCTTATCGCAAAGAGCGCTCCTTTTGGATCCCAACTGTTTCTACTGGGGTAATATTTAGCAACGTGCGTGCTTCTTTGCGCACTTGTTTCGTTATCTTTGTTTCCTTACGAGAGAGTTAGGGTCTTCGGTATGGAGTTTCGTTTCACCAAGAGAACCGCATTCCTCGTTGTTTGGGACATAGCCGCGACGTTCTTGTCGTATTGGCTTGGTTCCGTTCTTACGTTGCAAGACAAGTTCCTGTTTGCGACTCATGAGATCTACTTCATTCTGGGCATTGCCGTTGTCATCAACCTTTTGACGTACATGGCGTTCCGCTTATATAACAATCTTTGGGAGTACGCTTCCACCGATGACATGCTCCGCATTGTCGTAGCGGTTGGTCTTGGCATTCTAGTTTCTGCGGTCTTCCTTTGGACTATCGGGGAATGGGTGCCTATCCGTGTTTACTGCGTTGCGCTTATCCTTCAAGTCATTTTCATCGGAGGCATCCGCATGCAGTATCGTGTCATGCGGTCAAAGAAGCGCGAGTTCGCTGCTCCTCCGAAAGGGTTCGATAGGCCTCGTACCTTGGTCGTCGGCGCTGGCGAAACCGGTAGCCTTGCTATCAATCGTATGGTTTCTAACGACCCCAATATGCTTGGCGACCCCATTGTCGCTGTAGACGACGATCCAGCAAAGCAGAGGCAGCGCATTCACGGCGTTCGCGTTCTTGGCACAAGCGAGGATATCCCTGATCTTGTTTCTCGGTTTGATATCGAGCAGATCGTCGTTGCTATTCCTTCCGCTACGCTTGATGAGCGTAAGCGCATTTACAGCATCTGCACCGAAACGAACTGCCAGCTCCGCACGCTGCCCAATGTTCGCGAGCTCACCATTGACGAGATCGATGACATCCAGCTGCGTGAAGTAGACGTTGCGGATCTTCTTGGTCGCGAAGAGATCGTTCTGAATACCCGCATGGTTTGCGGCTACATTTCCGGAAAGACCGTTCTTGTCACGGGCGGCGCGGGTTCCATTGGCTCCGAGCTCTGCCGTCAGATGGCAACGGTTGCCCCAGAGCGCATTGTTATCTTCGACATGTGGGAGAACGACGCGTATCTGCTTAAGAATGAGATCATGCGTCAGTACGACGATATCGAGGTTTGCGTTGAGATCGGTAGCGTCTGCGACGTTAGCCGTTTGCGCGATGTATTCGTTAAGTACGAGCCTGACGCGGTTTTCCATGCGGCTGCTCATAAGCACGTTCCGCTTATGGAAATCTGTCCCCGTGAGGCTATCCAGAACAACGTTTTCGGCACGCTGAACACGGTTCGCTTGGCAAACGAGTTCAAGGTCAAACGTTTCATTTTCATCTCGACCGACAAAGCGGTTAATCCCACATCGGTTATGGGTGCCACCAAGCGCATGGGCGAGATGATCATCCAGCATTACGCTCAAGAGAACCGCAAGATTCAGAATCAACTCTCTTCTGAGGGCAGGAAGGATCCGAACGCGCCCGTTACCGTTTTCGCCGCCGTGCGCTTTGGAAACGTTCTTGGGTCGAATGGCAGCGTCATCCCTATTTTCAAGAAGCAGATCGCAGAGGGCGGTCCCGTCACTGTGACTGATCCTGACATCGTTCGCTTCTTCATGACCATCCCTGAAGCCTCACGCTTGGTTATTCAGGCTGGCGGCATGGCTGATGGTGGTGAGATCTTCATTTTGGACATGGGCGACCCGGTGAAGATCGTGGACCTTGCCAAGAGCATGATCACGCTTTCGGGCTTGCGCGTCGATCAGGACATCAAGATCGTGTACACGGGTTTGCGTCCTGGTGAGAAGATGTACGAAGAGCTTCTGATGAATGAAGAGAATACGCTTCCCACGAAACAGAAGAGCATCATGATCTCGACCGGCAAGGAAGTCAGTTTCGATGAGGTTGACGCGAAACTTGACATCTTGAGGGCGTCTCTTGAGATGACCGATAAGGAAGCGCGCGACGCTCTTTCTAAGGCTGTGCCTACGTACGCGCCTCCCGAGAACGTTCGGGATCTGCTAGGTTAATTATTCCAATTGGTTATTGAATCGCTGGCGCCTTCTGTCGTCGGCGATTCGCCGTTTTGCGGGTGCTTATGGGCTTGTGATCGGGTATGCTCAGCAGGCGCCGACATTGGTTGTTCGGCGGGAGTTTACGCTCGTGCAGGAAGTTTCAAGATGAAGGATAGGGGTCCATCGGCGATGGGTGACACGCTCGAAGAAGATAAGACCTTCGCGGCTGTGCCTATTCTTGGTCTGACTTCCCAGGAGGTTGCCGAACGCATTGCGTCGGGCGATGTCAACACGGACGTCGGGGCGAAGACCCGGTCGGTTTCCGAGATCGTTCGCGATAACGTCTGCACGCTGTTCAATCTGGTCAACGTGATCTTAGCCGCGTTTGTTTTCGTCACAGGCTCTCTCAAGAACATGCTCTTCATGATGGTCATCGTGATCAACACCATAATCGGCATCGTTCAAGAGATCCGCTCGAAGCGTACGACGGACAAGCTGTCGATCATCGCAGGCAGCAAAGCCACTGTTTTGCGCGATGGGGCAGAGGTCGATTTGCCGCTTGATCAGATCGTTCGCGATGATGTGGTTGTTCTTGGCAGGGGTGATCAGATTCCCGCCGACTCCGTTGTTGTTCATGGTGCTTGTGACGCTAATGAAAGCCTGTTAACTGGTGAAAGCAAGCTCATCAAGAAGCGCAAAGGCGATGTTTTGATGAGCGGTGCATTTGTGAACGCCGGCAAGGTCTACGCCCGTGTGGAGCATGTGGGCGCTGAAAACTATGCAGCGAAGATCTCGGCCGAGGCGAAGCGCCGCAAAGAGGTTAATTCCGAGATCATGAACAGCTTGAATGGCATCATCAAGTTCGTAAGCTGCATCATGTTCCCGCTCGGGTTTCTTCTGTTCGCTCGCGCGTATTTTTTCTCTCATACCGAATTCAACAGCGCGACCTTATCTACAGTTTCTGCTTTAGTGGGAATGATCCCCGAGGGTTTGATCCTCCTGACGTCTACAGTGCTTGCCGTGTCGGTCATTCGTTTGGCGAAAAGCGACGTTCTTGTTCAGCAGCTTTACTGCATTGAGACGCTTGCGCGTGTCGATACGCTTTGCTTGGACAAGACCGGCACCATCACAACTGGCGACATGGAGGTTGCCTGGACCGCCCCTGTCGAGGGTTGTTTGGATAAGGCCGAACTGGCGAATCTCGATCGGGCATTTTTCTCGATCGCGGCGGCTGATGAAGACCCCAACGAAACGGCTCGTGCGATTCTTGCTCACTACGGCGCGTGCCTGTCGGTGAAGCCCCTTGAATGCGTTCGTTCCATCCCGTTTTCAAGTGATAAAAAATGGTCAGGTGGCGTGTTCGCCGATGGGTCTTCGTATGTCATGGGCGCCGCCCAATTCGTCATGGGCGCCGCATTCGGTCCTGTGAGCGAGCAGGTGGGCGTGTTGTCTGCCGACGCCCGCGTGCTGCTGCTTGCTAAGGTTGACGGGTTCGACGAAGAAGGGGAGATCGTTGGTGCCCCCAGGCCGTTGGGTTTCATTGGGATCCGCGATCAAATCAGGTCGACTGCCGCGCAAACCATCGCCTACTTCAAAGAGGAAGGTGTTCGCGTTGTCGTGATCTCGGGCGACGATCCGCACACCGTTTCGGGAATCGCCGCGAAGGTGGGTATCGACGACGCAGAGCATTACATCGACGCTACCACGCTTCGAACCGACGAGGAGATCGCGAGCGCGATTGAGTCATGCAACGTCTTTGGCCGCGTGAAGCCCGAGCAGAAGAAAGCCTTCGTGCTTGCTCTGCAGAAGGATGGTCATACGGTTGCCATGACGGGCGACGGCGTGAACGACACGCTGGCGCTGAAGGCGGCGGACTGCAGCGTTGCCATGGCGGCGGGATCCGATGCGGCACGAAACGTGGCGCAGCTTGTTTTGGTCGACAACGATTTCGCCAGTATGCCCAAGGTTGTCGCCGAGGGCAGGAGGTCGATCAACAACCTTCAGCGTTCTGCATCGTTGTTCTTGGTGAAAACGCTTCTTTCGATCACCTGCGCGGTTTTCTTCGTTTTGGCTCCGTGGCAGTATCCATTCCAGCCCATTCAAATGACGCTGATCAGCATGTTCACCATTGGCATCCCGTCGTTTGTGTTGGCGCTTGAGCCCAATCGAGACAGAATCAAGGGGCACTTCCTGGAGAACGTTATCGTTCGAAGCATTCCGGGCGCGCTGTGCTCCGTGATCTGCATCATTGTGGCTAACCTGTTCGGTTACGGGTTGGGCATGACGTATGCTCAGGTCTCAACTATGTGCGTGCTTCTAACCTCGTGGGTCGGCATCAACCTGGTTATCAGGCTTTCGATTCCGTACACGCCGATTCGCGCGGCGCTTTTGGTTGTCGTCATCGGCGGCACTGTAGGCGGGCACATGCTGCTGCCCGGCCTGTTCAGCCTTACGCCGTACACGCTTCAGATGGGCGTGATCATCATCGTCATGGTTGCCCTTTCGACGATGGCTTTTCATACGCTGTACAAAAAGCTCGATGTCTGGCATAGGGAACGACAGGCAAAGCTAGTCTAGCCCTTGCTCCGATTCCACCTCGAAACTTAAACGCGCTGATTTATATTGGCGAGATCTTTCGTTTACCGGTCCTCCGTATATTCAGACCTATGAATAGGGAAGCAAATTCCCAGGTTTGGATGACAGGAGCTGATCATGGTTAACATGATGAAAATCACGGTTTCGAAGTTGAAGGGTTTCAGGTTGAATGCGATCTGCGTGGTGATGATCATCGCCGCGGTTTCAAGGACGGTCATGACAGGCGAGTCCATTTGGCTGACGGGCGTTTGCGCCGTGGCGTTGCCGTTTATCTGCCAAGCTCGTCGTTGGCCTCAGTCCCCCGAGGGCACCTCGAGGATCGTCGATGCGACGAGCACGTTTCTTATGAACGTGGTGTTGATGGTTGCATACTTGGCGATCTTGCTTGTTGTGACGTATGCAGCTTACGCATGGGCCCCGTTTTACGTTGCCGACGAGCGTTTTTTCCAGAAGCTCATGCTCGTGGTTTGCGGTAATGTCGTTTTTATCAGCGCCCTTTGCCTGATCAGCCAGTCGCTTGACACGTCGCAGAGGATGTTGGCAGGTGTTGTTCTGTGCAACGGCGAACTTGGCTACTCGTTCATCATGGCAAAGGCTGTCGATGCTGGCTTGCTTGATTGGTGCTATATTCCTGCGGCTATCTTCTGTGCAGTTGTTGTGATCATGGCTTACGTGCTGTTGTTCTCGGGAAAGAAGATGGCCAGCCGCGAGAAGAATGCCGCAGCAAAGACTTCGTTCAAACCTGCACGTCAGCATTAGGATTCAAGAGCGGCCCTTCGGGGCCGTTTCTTTTGAAGATGTTGCGAACTTAACGAGCGGCGGGTTTTAGGGGTTGCGCAGCAGAGGGTACGTGGTAATCTAATAAAGGTTGTCTTCGCCTTGGTCGGAAACCAAGGCATGAAAAGGAGAATCCCCATGAAAGAAGGAATCCATCCGGATTACGTCGAGTGCACCGTGACGTGCAGCTGCGGCAACACGTTCAAGACGCATTCCACGAAGCCCGAGATCCGCATCGAAATCTGCAACGAGTGCCATCCTTTCTACACTGGCCAGCAGAAGTTCGTCGACACCGGTGGACGCGTTCAGCGCTTCGCCGACAAGTTCGGCTCTGCTCAGGCTCAGGTTGCTGCTCGTGAGGCCGAGCGCAAGGCTAAGAAGGCCGCTGAGACTGCTGCCAAGGAAGAGGCAAAGAAGGCAGAGCGCGAGGCTAAGGCTGCTGCCAAGGCCAAGCGTGCCGAGGAGTATGCCAAGAAGGCTGCCGCCGAGGCTGCTGAGGCACCCGCGGCTGTCGAGGAGCCTGCTGCTGAGGAAGCTGCTACTGAGGCTGCTGCCGAGTAGGCATCCGCTTAATACGCGGTATCTGGCCGTCGATCGAAAGGTCGACGGCCTTCGTGTTTTCTGGGGGTCGATGACCTTTGACGGGTGCTTGCGTTCTTCGCGTTGAAGGCAATGCGGGCTTCAAAAAGGTCTATAGTTTAATGAATGGCGCGCCTTTGTGCGCTTAATGAACGATCGTTGACGGATGTGGGAGCAAAGATGTCTGACAATCTACCCAATGGATTCATCGGATTCAACAGCCATAAACCTGGGTTTGAATCGGCTGCTGATGCTATGCGCAAAAACGCTCGCGCTGCTCAGCTAGGCGAGGCCCCCTCGTTCCCGCGCAATCGTGATTCCGAGTCTAAGGTTGCTCCAAACAGCGTGTCGAACCGTCCGGTCGCGCCTGTTCGTGCTGCTACTTCGGGCCGCTTGGGCACTGGTTTCGATCAAGATGGTTTAGATGGCGGCGAACCTATCCCCTTCGATATGGACAAGGTCGACGCCATTTCAGAAACCGACGAGCGTTGGGCTTGGGTTGAAATCGATCTTAATGCCATTCGCCATAACGTGCTTGAGGCCAAGCACCATCTTTCACGTGGCACTCGTTTGCTTGCCGTCGTGAAGGCGGATGCTTACGGCCACGGTGCGGTGGCAGTAGCGAAAATGGCCTTGAATTCTGGTGCGGAATACCTTGCCGTCGCTACGGTCCCCGAAGCTGTCTCGCTGCGCAAAGCGGGAATCACCGCTCCGCTGATGATCCTTGTTCAGCCCCCTGCGACTTCGATTCCCGTTCTTTTGGCGTATCACATCCTTCCTTCTATTTACGACGCAGAATTCGCCATCGCGTATGCCGAGATGGCCGACCTGCACAATATGCGCGCGCCTTTCCATTTGGCTATGAACACGGGCATGAATCGCATTGGCGTCCGTTATGACCAGGTTGTCGAATTCATGCAGCAGGTTGCGTTCCATCGTGCGCTTGAACTGGTTGGCACGTTCACCCATTTCGCGACGGCTGACGGTGAGGACACGCTTGATTTCCAGATCCAGGTTCGTCGTTTCAGCGAGGCTATTCAAAACATGCGTGCGGCGGGTATCGATCCAGGTATCGTTCATTGCGCGAACTCCGCCGCGCTTTACCGTTATCCCGAGGTTCATTTCGATATGGCGCGTTTGGGTATTTCGCTTTACGGATTTCACGCGTGCCCCGAGACGTACGCTATCTGCGATTTGAAGCCCGCCATGAGCGTTCATGCGCGTATCACCGATACGCGCTTGGTGCCGCCGAGCGAGGGCGTAAGCTACGGGCTGAACTATCGAAGTCCTGGCAGCGTGAAGATCTGCACGGTTCCGTTGGGTTACGCTGATGGTCTCGTGCGCGGGCTTTCCGGTAACACGGACTTCCTGTTGAACGGCCGTCGCGTGCGTCAAGTTGGCAACATCTGCATGGACCAGTGCATGTTCGAGGTTGACTTGCGCAGCTACGGCACGAAATCTCGTCTTGACCCGCAGGTGGGCGACGAGGTTATCATCGTTGGCGCTCAGGGCGATTTGGAGGTGACCATCGACGAGATGGCTGCCAAGTTGAACACCATCCAGCATGAGATCGCGATCGGCTTCGCCCAGCGCATGCCGCGCCTGTACGTATAGAGGCAATTCTAATCATGACCAAACCGCATATTCCTTTGAACGAGCTGCGCGAGCAGGTGTCCGCATGTCATAAGTGCCCGCTTGCCGAAGGCAGAACCCAAACCGTCTTCGGTGCAGGCAACCCCAACGCCCGCGTGATGATCATCGGCGAAGCGCCAGGGAAGAACGAGGACCTGCAGGGCGTGCCTTTTGTTGGCGCTGCCGGCAAGAAGCTCGATGCCCTGTTGGAGATCGCCGGGCTTGATCGCGAGCGCGATGTATTCATTGCGAATGTGCTGAAATGTCGTCCTCCTTCGAACCGCGACCCCAAGGTCGAGGAAATCGAGATGTGCTCGCCGTTTCTTAGAGACCAGACGCGCACTATCGATCCTCAGGCGATTGTCACGTTGGGCAATTTCGCCACCAAGTTCATTTTGAAGACCGAAGTGGGCATCACGCAGCTTCATGGCAAGGTTCAGCATGCCGGGAAGTTCACGGTGTTCCCGATTTTCCATCCCGCTGCCGCTATTTACGATCGTAAGAAGCAGGATGCGCTTGAGGAGGACTTTGCCACGTTGGGTCGCATCTTGAATGAGATGTCCAGGTCGTCGGCGGTTTCCCCTTCTGCGGATGCGCAGCCAAGCGTAGCCGGGCAGGCGGGCGTAGTTGCTGTTGAGAGCGCGGATGCCGATTTCGACCCCGTTACGTATATCAACGATCCTGCATGGCATTCGTCTTGCTATGGGCTTGAGCGTATCGAATCGTTGCTTGATCGCATGGGCCGCCCGCAGGACAAGCTGAAGTTCGTGCATGTTGCAGGTACGAACGGCAAGGGGTCGACCAGCGCCTATATCAGCAGCATCTTAATGCAAGCTGGTTATAAAACCGGGTTGTTCACCAGCCCTTATATCATCACGTTTGAAGAGCGCATTCGCGTGAACGGGCAGATGATCCCTGCGAACGATTTACGCGAGGTCACGCTTTTCGTGCGCGAGCATGCTGAGGCGATCGCGCGTGAGACGGGAGAGCATCCCACCGAATTCGAGCTTATGACTGCCGTCGCTTTGGAGCATTTCGCTCGAAGCGGTTGCGACATCGCCGTTTTGGAAGTTGGCCTCGGCGGCACACTTGATTCCACGAACGTCATCGCTGCGCCCGAAGTGTGCGTGATCACGCGTATCGGGCTTGATCATACGGCTCTTTTGGGCGATACCTACGAGCAGATCGCTTCGCAAAAGGCAGGCATCATCAAATCGGGCGCATCGGTTGTCAGCTATCCGCAGGATGACGAAGGAGCGAGTCGCGCGATCGAGGCGGCTGCTTTGGCGGCAGGATGCACGGTGACCATGCCTGATTTCGCGCAGCTCAAGGTTGGCGAAGTGGATGGCCAGGCAATGCGTTCGTTCGATTATCGCGGCAAGGCGTATCGAACCAGCCTGTTGGGGGCTTATCAGCCTTGCAACGCGGCGACGGCAATTGAATGCGCGCTGCAGCTGCGCAAGCGCGGTTGGGAAATTTCCGACAGCGATATCGAGCGCGGTGTGGAGCGGGCGACGTGGATGGGCCGTTTTGAGATCGTCGAGGCGGGTAAGAGCGGCTTTGGCGATTCGAGTGAGATCGCCAAGCAAGATGGCGAAAGCAAGAGCAAGGAGGATTGTCTTAAGGCAGGCCCGGTTATCTTGGTCGACGGTGGGCACAACCCTCAAGGCGCCCAGGTGTTGGCCGATTCCCTTCGCGACCTTTTCCCGGGGAAGCGTATTCTGTTCGTGATGAGCGTTCTTGCCGACAAAGATTATCAATCTATGATTGAAAACGTCATAGATATTGCGGATGGGTTCATGTGCGTGACGCCTCCGAACCCTCGCGCGCTTCAAGCGCCCGAGCTGGCTCGGGCTATCGAGAAGACCGCTCTTGCGAAGCAAGTCACGCTTGATCGGGACGTGAGCGCGGCCGAGTCGTTCGAGAGGGCGCTTTCTGATGCACGAGCTGTTTCTGCTGACGGCGATGTGATTTGCGCCTTCGGCAGCTTGTATTC
>CAKUNS010000044.1 GCA_934668515.1 uncultured Eggerthellaceae bacterium | reverse complement strand
TCTTGAATGTGCGCATGGGAGTTCCTTCCCGGTTGTCTGTCTTCGGTTCGGTAAGCGTGGTTTCGGCGTTGAAGTTCAATTCTTTGTTAGGCTGAGCCAAAACGTTGATGCTCTTGGTTTCGCTATCGATTCCCGACAGCAACCAATCAGCGTCAACGTCAAGAAGATTCGCAAGCATGTCGGCAACGTCAGGGCGCGGAATAGTTTTGCCGCTCACGTATTGACTGAGCTGGCTCTTGCCAAGCTTCTTGCCTGATTCGGCCGCTGCGTTCAGTAGATCGACCTGCTTAAAGGCCTTTTTTTGCATTGCCTCTTTCAAGCGAAGGGCGAAGTCGTTGTCGGTGGTGGCTGATGTGGTCATCACACCTCCTTTATTGAAGTTCAATTCGAATTGAACTTTAGCACATCACAAATTACAAATTGAACTCAAGTTCAATTTAATGGTGAAAGCACAATATCTAGTGCCATAGCATTTGTTTATGCCCCATTTACCGAAGCTAACCGCTTCGTGGCGAATGAATCCGATTTGAAGGAAAGATTAAGAAGTTATTGGTATTACATTACATTTACCAGTAAGGGGGGTATGTATACTGACTAGCTTCGGAAGATCCTAGCAATGTTTACGATCATCCCTGGGAGAGTTCAGTTGTAAGACGGCAAATCGGAGGAGAGACATGATCCTAATAGGAACCTTAATCCTGCTCCCGCTTGTTGTCGCCATCCTCTTGCTTCTGCTGAAGCAAGACGGCGTCCGTAATGCGCTCGTATGCGTTGCGGCGGCGGCAATCGCGGTACTCTCGGTCGCTTTGGCGATCAGTTATCTACGAACGGGCTGGATCGCCTTCAGCTATTCGTCTGAAATCGTCAACATCTGTTGCACGGTGTTCAGCGTGTTGCTGGCTGTGGCCATCCTGTCGTTCTCGATCAAGTACAAGAACATTCTGGTTACTGCTCTTGCAGTTATTCAGCTTGCTGGCTCCTTGGTCTTCGAGTTCGTGTATTCGAAGGGCATTGAAGTCCAGCAGGGTCTTTACATTGATTCGCTGAGCGTGATCATGGCTCTGATCATTGGCATCATCGGCAGCGGCATCACCGTTTACGCCCTTGGTTACATGATCGATTTCCAGCATCATGAGCCCAAAGGTGCCAAGGATCGTCGCAACATCTTCTTCGCGATCATGTACCTGTTCCTGTCCGCGATGTTCGTCATCGTTTTCGCGAACAACCTGAGCTGGCTCTTTACCGGCTGGGAGATCACCACGGTCTGCTCGTCCCTGCTTATCGGCTACACCAAGACCGAAGAGGCCATCAACAATGCTTTCAGGCAGATCATCTTCAATATGCTTGGCGGCATCGGCTTCCTGGTTGCCCTTTATTGGTGCGCCATCAACCTGCACACCCTCGATTTCGCTGAGTTCATCAAGATCGGCTTGGTCAACCCCTCGCTCGTGGCTGTGCCCGTTGGCTTCCTCGCTTTCGCTGGTCTTACCAAGGCCGCACAGATGCCGTTCCATACGTGGCTTCTTGGCGCCATGGTCGCACCTACGCCTACCAGCGCCTTGCTCCACTCTTCGACCATGGTCAAGGCCGGTGTCTTCCTGCTCATCAAGCTTGCTCCGCTGTTCCTTGTTTGTCCTGCACCCGCAATCATGGTCATCCTGGTCGGTGGCATCACGTTCGTGCTTTGTTCGTTCATGGCTATTTCGCAGTCCAATGCAAAGCGCGTCCTGGCTTACTCGACCATCGCTAACCTTGGTTTGATCGTTGCTTGCGCAGGCGTCGGCACCGCCGAGGCTATCTGGGCTGCAATCCTGCTCACCATCTTCCATGCCGCTGCCAAGTCGCTGCTCTTCCTGTGCGTCGGCACCGCTGAGCATCATATCGGCTCGCGCGACATCGAGTCCATGGATCTGCTGTTCGACCGTATGCCTAGGCTTGCGCGCCTCATGATGCTTGGCATCATGTGCATGTTCGTCGCACCGTTCGGCATGCTCATCGCCAAGTGGGCAACGCTTGTTTCCTTCGTTGATCAGGGTCAGATCGCCCTTATCATCATGCTTGCCTACGGCTCCGCCGCAACGTTCATGTTCTGGGGCAAGTGGATCGGCAAGCTCTCCGGCATTGCGGGTTCGCCTGAGAACGTCGAGATCACCGTTCATAAGAGCGAGTGGGTCTCCCTCATGATCATGGCCATCATCGCAGTCGTTGCTTGTGTTTGCCTGCCTGCAGTGTCCAACCTGTTTGTCGAGCCTTACATTCATGGCGTATCGCATACGGTTGGCCAGGCTATCACCACCGATAACCTCTGGATCTCCTCCATCCTCGCTGTGTTTGTTGTGATCTTCCTGTTCGGTGGCCTCAACGGCAAGTCGAAGCAGAAGAGGGTCGACGTCTACCTTGCTGGCGTCAACACTCAGAACGATCGCCGTATGTTCACGAACTCTCTGTCCGGCGAATCCGAAGCAACCGTGCGTAACTTCTACCTTGACAACATCTTCGGCGAATCCAAGTTCCGCCGCGTCGGTGAGGTTATGTGCTCCGTAATCATCGTGGTTGCCCTTGCTGCAGCCGCCATCATGTAGGAAAGGGGATGAAGTAGATGACTTTCGTCAGTGTTCTGATCGCAACCGTCGCATTTTGCGTGCTTGCTCCTATCGTCGGCTGCATCCTTGCCGGTCTTGATCGCGTGATCACCGCTCGCATGCAAGGTCGTGTCGGCCCCCCGGTCCTGCAGCCTTACTACGACGTTCGTAAGCTTCTCCAGAAGGACGAGGTTTCCGTTAACGGCGTCGACGGCATGTACATGACCGCGGCTCTGGTTTTCACCATGTTCGCAGGCGGTATCTTCTTCAGTGGCGGTAACCTGCTGATGAGCGCCTTCATCATCACCATGGGTGCTCTGTTCTTTATCATCGCCGCTTACTCTTCGCGCAGCCCCTACGCCGAGCTCGGCGCGGCTCGCGAAACCCTTCAGGTCATGGCCTACGAGCCGATGGTCTTGTTCTTTGCCGTCGCGTTCTTCGTGGCTGCAGGCACCTTCAACGTTGCCGGCGCCTTCGATCTGGCTCAGCCCGTCATCACCAAGATCTGGCTTGCTTATCTCGGCTTCATGTTCATCTTGACCATCAAGCTGCGTAAGTCTCCGTTCGACCTTTCTTATTCGCATCACGCTCACCAGGAGCTCGTCAAGGGCGTCACCACTGAGATGAGTGGCAAGACCCTTGCTAAGGTTGAGGTCATGCATTGGTGCGAGACGGTTCTTTTCCTTGGTTGGACAGGCCTGTTCTTCGTGTATGCGAACCCCGTGAGCATTGTGTTCGCCATCATCGGCGCCTTGGTCGCATGGTTCCTTGAGATCTGGATCGACAACAACTTCGCCCGCGTCAAGTGGCAGGCGATGCTGAAGTGGGCTTGGATCGTCGGCTTGGTTTGCGGTGGTATCAACATCGCCGTCCTGATGTTGCTGTAGAAGGAGGATTTAATGAGCTACATGTCAAAATCCCCTTGGGTCATGCACTACGACGCGTCGAGCTGCAATGGCTGCGACATCGAGGTTCTTGCTGCACTGTGCCCGGGATTCGATGCCGAACGTTTCGGCGTTATCAACACCGGCAACCCTAAGCATGCCGATATCCTGCTTATCACGGGTTCCGTGAACGATCGCAACATCAGCGTCGTCAAGCAGCTCTACGAACAGATGGTAGAGCCCAAGGTTGTCGTCGCTTGCGGTGTTTGCGCTTGCTCCGGCGGCATCTTCCACGATTGCTACAACGTCATCGGCGGCGTTGATAAAGCAATCCCTGTTGACGTTTACGCTCCGGGATGCGCTGTTCGTCCCGAGGCCATCATCGATGCCGTTGTTCAGGCTATCGGCATTCTTGACGAGAAAGCCAAGGCTCTTGCTGCGGCTAAGAAGGGGGCATAATGGCACTCGAATCCGAGTTCACCGTCATTACGCTCGAGTCGCTTCACAATGAGTGCGCGGCTCTGGTCAACGACGGTTGGCGTTTCATCCAAACTCATTGCGTCAATACCGAGAACGACGGTGTCGACATTTACTATTCCTTCATGAAGGGCAACCTTGCTAAGAACCTGGTCGTCAAGGGTGTTACCCCTAACGACGAGGTTCCCAGCATCACAGATATGTGCCTCGCTGCTTTCGTTTTCGAGAACGAGGCTCGCGAGCTTTTCGGCGTGAACATGCAGGGCATTGCCATCGACTTCGGCGGAAAGATGTACGCCCCCGCCGAGGAAACCCCGATGTGCTTTATTTCGCCGCAGGTGCATGCCGAAAAGGAAAAGGCTAAGAAGATGGCCCTGGCCATGGAGGCCAAGAAGAAGAAAGCCGCTGAGCTTAAGGCGAAGAAAGAGGCCGAGGCTGCAGCTGCTGCCGCAGGCAACGTCGCTGATGCCGCTCCGGCTAAGGAAGGGGAGTAGTCATGGGTAAAAGCTCTGTCATTCCTTTCGGTCCTCAGCACCCTGTTCTCCCCGAGCCGCTTCACCTCGATCTCGTTGTCGAGGACGAGAAGGTTCTTGAGTGCGTTCCGCAGATCGGCTTCATCCATCGTGGCCTGGAGCGTCTGTCCCAGACCAAGGACTACAACCAGTTCGTTTACGTCGCCGAGCGTATTTGCGGCATTTGCGCATTCGGTCACTCCCTGGGCTATTCCGAGACCGTCGAGAAGTTGATGGGTGTTGAGATCCCGGTTCGCGCCGAGTACCTCCGTGTCATTTGGCACGAGCTCAGCCGTGTTCACTCTCACATTCTGTGGCTTGGCCTTGCTGCTGACGCATTCGGCTTCGAGAGCTTGTTCATGCATTGCTGGCGTCTGCGCGAGCGCGTGCTTGACATCTTCGAGAAGACCACTGGTGGTCGCGTTATCTTCTCCGTCGTCAAGCCTGGTGGCGTTCATCGCGATATCACGCCCGATCAGTTTGATCACATCGTCTATACCCTCGAGGGCATCAAGGACGAGTATGCTCAGATCGTGAAGACGTTCGTTAACGACAGCTCTGTCAAGAATCGCCTTGTCGGCGTTGGCCATATCAGCACGGAAGACGCCGCCAAGCTCAGCATGGTCGGTCCGTTCCTGCGCGCTTCGGGTGTCGACTACGACGTCCGCAACCTGCGCAACGGTGGCTATGCCTATCTTGACGACTTCCAGCCTGTTACCCGTACCGAGGGCGACTGCTATGCTCGCGTTCTGGTTCGTACGCAGGAGGTCCTGCAGTCTATCGACATCATTGAAGAAATGATCAGCAAGATCCCCGCAGGCGATATCGATGTTAAGGTCACTGGTGCTCCTGCAGATGGCGCCGAGGCTTGCAACGTGCTCGAGCAGCCCCGCGGTGAATGCTACTACTATGCCAAGGGCAATGGCACCAAGTACCTCGATCGCATGCGTATGCGCACACCTACCTCTCAGAACCTTGCCGGCATGGCTGTGACTCTGAAGGGTTGCGACGTTGCCGACGTCAACAACATTGTCCTGACAATCGACCCCTGCATCAGCTGCACTGAAAGGTAGTCATCATGGGATTCATGAGTTTGGGGAAGATGACGATCGGGTCGATTTTCAAGAAGCCCGAGACCATCCTGTACCCCGTGCAGAAAAAAGAGGCACCTGCTGGCCTTAAAGGTGAAGTAAAGATCACCGAAAGCGACTGCATCGTTTGCGGCGCATGCGAACGTGCCTGCCCCGCTGACGCAATCGTCGTTGATCGCGCGGCTCGCACGTGGTCCATCAATCACTTCCGATGCATCATGTGCAACATGTGCGTGCGCGGTTGTCCTAAGAAGTGCCTTGAGATGACCACGCAGTACCCGCCTGTTCGCACCAACTGCGACAGCGATGTCCATGTCATCCCCGAGCAGCCTAAGCCTGCTCCTAAGGCGGCTCCTGCTCCCAAGTCGGAGTAGTCAAGAAAGCGATCTTCGCGTGATATTACGTGAATCGCTGTTCATATTTTCATCGTCTTCATGCCAAGCTGGTACAATGGCAAAACGATAAACGCGAACCGGGCTTTTATCGAGCCCGGTTCTTCTTTCTAGCCCACGTATGTGCATTCGTGAGGGGTTTTATAGGCTATGAACAACTTGCAGGATTCCGAAAAGGTTCTGGACACTATTTTTACTGTGCCCAATCTGATTTCTTTCATCCGCTTGTGCATGGCCCCTGTTTACCTCATCCTTCTTTCTCGTGGCGAGAATGCCGCCGCTGCTATTCTTTTCGGCATCGCGGCAAGCACTGATTTCGTTGACGGGCAGATTGCTCGCCGTACCCACACCGTTTCAAAGCTCGGTCAGCTTCTTGATCCTGCGGTCGATCGCGTCCTTATGATCACGGCGGTCTTCGGTCTCATGTTGGTTGGCAGGCTTCCGGTCTGGATCGTTGTCGTGGTTCTTCTGCGTGATTTGCTTCTTCTTATCGGTGGAGTATTTTTGCTTCAGCGATACAACGTTCGTGTTGCGGTTATTTATCCCGGCAAGTTTGCAACTACGTTCTTATTCGTTGGTTTTGCAGGTTTGCTCTTGAACGTCCCTCAGGTTGCAGGCCTTGGCGTTTGCGACATCGCGTGGCTTCCTGGTCTTAATTCCCTTACGTGGTCCTGGGGCATCTGGCCGGTATACGCAGGCTTGTTCCTTGGTGTTTTCACTACCTCGTACTATGTTGTTAAGGGCTTTCAGGGAATGCGCGAAGCCCAAAGGGCTGCTAGGTAGGTTGTGAATGGCAACCGATCCTTTTAATTTTGACCATCCAGGGCGCGACCCTTATCGCAGCTCCCGTAGTTCGGCTAATCGAGACGTTCGTAATGGGCGGGCTTCTGCTTCGCCAGTGCGTTCTTCTGTATCCCAATCGTCGTCAAGTCGCTCGCGCAGCGACGGCTCAGGGCGCGGCCAGCGGAGTGCAGCTCCACGCGCCTCACAGCCAGCGAGCTCGCGATCGGGCAGTTCTCGCTCGCAAAATGCAGCGGCTTCATCCCGTCAGGGAGCGTCTTCGGTTTCTCGATCTTGTTCTACTTCTAGGTCGGGAGCTTCCTCAACTCGTTCTCAAAGCCAGGGAGCGCGACGCAAATCGTCCTCTGCTAGCACTGCATCTTCTTCTCGCGCGAGCCAACGCGGTCCTGCCACCTCGACCTCGCGTACTCGTCAGCGGAATTCGTTTGCCTCTGCCACGCGTGCTGGCTCGCGTTCGTCTTCCGCTTCTAACTCTCGTTCTCGCAGCCGTGCGGCTTCTCATCAGAATTCCAGGCAGGGGTCGTCTATCACGCCTTCGTTTTGGGGAGGCTCCGATGTTAACAAGACTTCAGCGCGGGGTAAGCAGCATGCGAAACCTGCTAACTCTTCAGACAAGATTATCTTGAATGTTGGCAGGGCTGTTGGATCCGGCTTGTTGTTTCTTTTGTCGTCTATTGGACGGCTTTTGGCAACGGTGTTCGGTACCTTGTTCAACCTTGTACGGGGCAGTAGGGTTGCTTTGATTTTTTGTGTTTTCGTCTTGGTGCTTACTTTGGGTGTAGGCGTTGATACCTGCGTGAATTGGGGCAAAGCATACGCTGGCGTCACTGTTGGTGGTGTCGACGTTTCGGGTATGAACTCCAAACAGATCAAGGATGCTCTTAGCACCGAGCTCGATCAGAAGATGGCAGATACCACCGTGACCATTTTCGCAAATGAAGACGCTCGCTCATATGTGAATGATGCTATCGCTCAGGCGGAAGACCGTGCTCAGGCAGAACAGCTTTCTGTTGATCAGGCCCGATTGAATAATCAGCTTTGGACGACCAGCCCTAACGAATTGGGTGGTTCCATTGATTATGACAACCTTGCCGAACGGGCGATTTCGGTTGGTAGGGGCGATGGTGGGCTGTTCGCTCGTCTTGCCTCTCAATTCAAAGGTCACGATGTCCAAGTGGAAATCGCCTTTGATGAAACCCAGGTGGAGCATCTTGCTCAGCAGATCGACGACACCCTTGGTGATCCGCGCATCGATGCTGACATCTCCATCTCCAACGGTTGGGCTGCCGCTAATAGCGGTCACGATGGCATGATGGTCAATCGTTCGACTTTGGCTGACAAGATTTCGACGCTTGTTTTGGATGATTCCGATGATGACACGTTTATCGCGCAAGTCGAGTCTGCTCCGGCGCGTACGACGTACGAGCAGGCCGATCAATTGGCTCGAGCTCTTAATGTCGCCATCGCTGATGGCGCTGTGTTCTCGTACGGGAATTCAAAATGGACCGCTAGTTCCGTAACGCTCGGTACGTGGATTTCGACCACTATCGAAAAGAATGGCAACTCGTGGAGTATCGTTCCCTATATTCAGGCTGATGTGGCTAAACCCCAGATCATGAAAGGGATTCTTGAAAGCTCGAAGATCGATCCGGTTGCTATCTCTTTCGATAAATCCACCGATGGGGCCATCAGCGTGCACGCTGACAGCGATTCGAAGATCCCCGATGTTGCGGATGCTGCTTCGAACTTAAATGATTCCTTGTTCGGTTCGAAGGGCAAGCTTGAGAAGGGAACGTCGGGTTCTGCCATCGAGGTTGCGGTATCCGATACTACCGTCGAGCCGACTATGACTTTGGACGATGCTCTTTCTACCGGTTTAGTCACCGTGGTCGGTACGTATACAACTGAATATTCAACTTATTCCGGCACCGAGTCGCGAAACCATAACATCCATCTTGCCGCTGACCTTATCAACGACTCCATCGTCAAGGCCAACGGCGGTCGCTGGAGCTTCAACGATGTTGCTGGTGACTGCAACGAGGCGCGTGGTTTCCAAGCTGCAGGTACCATCATCGATGGGCAGTATGTCGATAATATCGGGGGTGGCATTTGTCAGGTTGCCACCACGGTCTTCAATGCGGTTTACGAATCTGGCCTTGATATCGTCGAGCGACACAACCACTCGCTTTATTTATCAAGCTATCCTGCAGGTCGCGATGCTGCTGTCAGCTATCCCGATCTCCAACTTGTTTGGGCTGATGAAACCGATAGCGACGTCCTGCTTAAGACTACTTATACCGAGTCGAGCATTACCGTGACCTTGTATAGCGCCCCGCTTGATTACTCTATCTCGTCTGAAGTCGGAGAGTGGTCGGAGGGCGAAAAATACGAGACCATCAAGCAAGAAGACGCGTCATTGGCAAAAGGCCAGTCATACGTCAAGACACATGGTCAAGATGGACGCTCTATTACTGTGGTTCGCTACGTGAAGGACTCGACAGGGGCCGTTGTTAAGACAAACACATTCGCTTCGAATTACGATCCTTTGAACGAGGTTGTGGTTCAAGGTCCGGGAACCGAAGACGATAACGAAGATAGCAAGGATTCTGATTCTAAAAAGAAGGCTAACAGCTAAATCCGACATGGCAGAGGAGGCGTGATGACAATGGCTTCGAGGGCACGTTCGCAATCATCCCTGATTGCGGTTCAGTTGAGCCGCGTGCTGAATATCGCGATGGCTGCGGTTTTGTCGTTCGCTGTTTCGTTGGTCCAGGCTTTGCCGGCGTTTGCCGAGGTTCGTAAGGCCGACATCATCGGTGACTCCACGGTTGATTCTTTGGGTCTCACCGTTTCCGAGTGCCCGAATTTGGAATGCGATTACGCAATTTTGGCCGATTCGGATGGGAATGTTTACTTTCAGCGCGATGCGCAGACTGCCGCCCAAATCGCCTCTATCACCAAGGTCATGACGGCTATCGTGGCTTGTGAAAACGTCGAACCAGATACCATCGTTACCGTGAGTGCTAAGGCTGCTTCCATTGGCGAGTCTTCTGCTGGTTTGCAGGAGGGCGACAAGATGGATTTCGATACCGCTTTGAAAGCCCTGCTAGTTCCGTCCGGCAACGACGCTGCCGTTGCCCTAGCTGAAACCGTTGGTGCTCAGATGATCGAGAAAG
>CAKUNS010000043.1 GCA_934668515.1 uncultured Eggerthellaceae bacterium | reverse complement strand
CGACGATGATGCCGAAGAAGCCGCAAATGCAGATGGCGTTCAGGATGCCGGCGATGCCATTCATGATGTTCCAAGGGCCGCCAACGACCATGTAACCGTCCACGATGCCGTAAACGCCGGCAAGCTGGAAGTCGCGGATGCACGCCTCAAGAACGTTGATGGCGAAGATGATGGGAGGAATGCAAACGATGTATTTCTTCTGGAAGGCGGGGAAGTACACGATCAGCCAACCAAGTATTGCGCCTGCTAGGCATGAGTAGGTTTTGACCCACTGGAACCACGTGCCGGCGCCCGTGCCTTCAACGGCGGTGTGGGGCCACACGAAAATGGTCAAAACCAGGGGCAGGGCGATGAAGATCACTGCTCCAACCCACTTGTTCAAGCGCGACAGTTCGTTCATGCCGATGAGGAAAACCAAATACAGCAGAACGCTTACCATCGCTGTCGCTGAAAGCGGCTCGTAGAAGAGCATGACAGCTCCTATCTCTTTCTTGCTTATGCGGTGCCGATACGTAAGCGGCGCATTGAAGGATCCCCATGTCATTCAACGATTCTTAGCGATCGACCCGCGCTGTTGCCGCAGAGTCTAACAGGGCTTTCACGGGAAGATTTGACGTTTGCGTATTGAAACGTCAAGCAAGTCAAAGAGCACGAAGATCCATTTTTATCGTCGAGAGATTGGGAGAGCGGGGACATCTACGCCGCTCGTCCTATTTTTTTCGGTACTTCCGAACCGAGTAACACTAATTGTGATAACGTAACACGCCATGGAATCCACTGCGCTTCCGTGGTGGAACAAGCAAAATCCTGAAAGGAATGAAATGAGGATACACTTCAAGAAAGTTGCGGTGCTTGTTGCGAGCCTTGCAATGGCATTCGCTCTGACCGCTTGCGGCACTCCCGCATCCAACAGCAATGATTCCGCAAGCCAGTCTGCCTCCTCCAGCTCTGCCGTAAAGAATGAGGTCACGAAGGTGGGCGACATCGTCATCCCTACGCAAGAGGAGGCTCTTGCAAAGCTTGGTCTTGAGAAGGCCCCCGAGTCCGTTCTGTGCACAACCTACAACACCACTATCATGGCTTATGACCTTGGTCTTGATATCACCGGTACCGTCACCACCACGCGTCCGATGCCCGAGGCGCTGAAGGATACGCCCACTATCGGCGTTGTTACCGGTCGCTCTGATTTTGATTTCGAGAAGATCATCGCTCTTGGTGGCGACGTCGTTATCGCCGACTCGCAGTACGAACCTAAGCTTAAGCCCACGCTTGATCAGCAGGGCATTGCAAGCTGCTATGTTGACACTTCCGACCTTGGTAAGCTGCAGGAGGCCCTGGCAACCTTGGGCAGCGCCCTTGGTAAGCGCGACCAGGTTATCGATATCTTGACCAACTGGAACAACGAGATCGAGGCAATGCAGGCAGCTATCGCCGATAAGCCTTCTCCGACCGTTCTGGTCGTTCGCAAGGCAACCAACATGGCAACTAGCGCCTCTTACGTCGGCAGCCTGTTCAAAACTTTGAACATCACTTGCGCTACCGACAAGATGAACCTTGAGGACACTAGCGCAACCTACGTGCCCATCGATGCCGAGAAGATTCTGGAAGTCGATCCCGACTACATCCTGGTTCCCGGTGGCGCCGAGCTTGAGGGCGATATCAAGATGCTTGAAGAGCTGAAGACCAGCGACGCTTGGTCATCGCTGACTGCAGTTAAGAACGGCAACGTTATCGCTGTGACCGATTCGTATTATCAGCCTATCGCCGATATGGACTGCATCAAGGCCCTGCACGAGTTGAGCCGGGTTGTTTACGGCGTTGAATAGCCGCGGACTAAAGCAAGCAAGTTAGTGAAATAGAAAGGCCGAGCATGCAGAAAATCGCTATCTACGGAAAGGGCGGCATTGGAAAGTCAACCACTACAGCGAACCTGACGGTGGCAATGAGCATGCTCGGTCACCGCGTCATGCAA
Source organism: uncultured Eggerthellaceae bacterium (assembly GCA_934668515.1). Lineage (GTDB taxonomy): Bacteria > Actinomycetota > Coriobacteriia > Coriobacteriales > Eggerthellaceae > UMGS1502. The sequence goes on along the minus strand of CAKUNS010000043.1, from coordinate 8,661 downwards.
ATCGGGTGCGATCCCAAAGCGGATTCCACCCTTTTGCTGACTGGCGGCAATCAGATCCCCACTGTCTTGGATGTGCTGCGCGATAAGCGCAGAGGTATTTCCCTTGAAGACGTCGTGTTCAAGGGTGAAGGTGAAAGCTGGTGCGTCGAGGCCGGCGGACCGAAGCCCGGTGTTGGATGCGCGGGTCGTGGCATCATATCCACCTTTGAGACGCTGTCAAAGCTGAACGTGTATGAAGCTATTAAACCCGACGTTATCCTGTTCGATGTTTTGGGCGATGTTGTATGCGGTGGTTTCGCAACGCCTATCAAGCAGGGTTATGCGCAGCATGTAGCGATTGTCACCTCGGGTGAGAAAATGTCGCTTTATGCTGCACGTAACATTGCCAGCGCCGTGCGAGAATGCGCCCCCAGAGGCGGCGCCGCTCTTTTAGGCGTCATCGCAAACCAGAAGGGCTTCACCGGCGAACAGGATAAAATACGCGCCCTGTCTGAAGAGCTCGAGCTGCCGATTCTTTCTTGGATTCCGCGCTGCGAGCTGGTTCAGCTTGCAGAAGAGCAGGAGAAAACGGTTGTTGCCGCATATCCCGAAAGCGATCAGGCGAAGACGTATGTTGAGCTTGCGCGGACATTGCTGGGCGCTGCGGGAAAGGTCGCATGTTGAGTTGGCTTCACAAGCAGTCCACGCCGTTGAGGCTGGGGATCATCCTGGTTTCGCTGGGCTTTCTGGTCTTCTTCATGGTGTTCGCTGTGGGTCAAGGTAGCGTTGAGATACCGTTCAAAACTGCTTGGGAATCGCTGGTTTTTTGCAATCAGGATAAAGTCACCGAAGCCATTGTGCACAACCTTCGTTTGCCGCGTATCCTCATTGCCGTCTGCGCGGGTATGGCCTTGGCTGCATCGGGCTGCATCCTTCAATCGGTGGTTAGGAATCCCATGGCCGATCCGGGCATCATCGGCGTGTCTTCTGGCGCCAGCTTTGTCACCATTCTTATCATGATGATACTTCCGCAGTTCACGAATTTCATTCCGTTGTTCTCGTTTGTGGGTGCCATCGTCGCATGCCTCATCATCAACGCACTTGCGTTCACTAACGGGGATATACTGCCAACCCGATTGGTTCTGGCTGGCATTGCTGTGAACGCCATTTTTGGTGCGGGTACGTCCATCATCTCGGTTCTGAACAGCGAGAAACTTGGTTCGGTCATCATGTGGTTGAATGGCAGCTTGGTTGGTAGGACTTGGGTTGATGCCAACCTGATGATCCCGTATGTGACCGTTGGTTTGATCCTAAGTCTTATTGCCATTCCCACGGCAAATACTTTGCAGCTGGGCGACGATACTGCGAAAAGCCTGGGTGTCAATCTAACGCGCAGCCGTATTCTGCTTATTGGCTTGGCAGCCTATCTCGCGGGCGTAACTGTCTCGTTTGTCGGTATCATCGGTTTTGTAGGATTGGTTATTCCGCGCATTAGCCGCATGCTTGTTAGCTCAGATTATAAGTTCATGTTGCCCCTAAGTATTGTTTTGGGCGGTTTGCTGGTGCTGGTGGCTGATACCTGCGCACGAACGTTGTTCATTCCCATCGAACTGCCAGTTGGTTCGCTTATCTCACTGGTGGGTGGCCCATTCTTCATCTACTTGCTTCGCAAGTCCAGGAGGTTGGGGGCATGATGGAAACCGCGCTTCATGTAGAGCATCTTCAAGCTGGCTACGAGAAAAAGGTTGTAGTGCCCGATGCCTCCTTCGACATCCCGAAGGGCAAGATTGTATCGATCATTGGGCCGAATGGCTGCGGTAAGTCAACGGTTCTGCGCAGCACCACCGGTCACCTTCCTATTATGGCTGGGAAGGTAGAGCTGGACGGCAGGCCGCTACAGCAATACGGGTCCAAGCTATTGGCCCGCAAGATCGCATGCTTGAGTCAAACGAACGCGTCGCCTGAAGACATGACGGTTCGTCGCCTTGTGGGCTTCGGGCGCGTTCCCCACCGCAAATGGGGCTTTTCGTTGATGACGGACGAAGATCGCCGGGCAATTGACGACGCTTTGCGATTCACTGGCGCAGACACGCTTGAAGACAGCCTGGTTGGCGATCTTTCCGGTGGCGAGCGTCAACGCGTGTGGCTTGCCATGGTCATCGCGCAGGAGCCCGACATTCTTTTGCTTGACGAGCCAACCACGTATCTTGATGTCAGTCATCAGCTGGAAATCATGGAGCTTCTCCGTCATCTTAACAAGATGCGCAATACGACTATTGCTATGGTGCTCCATGATTTGAATCAGGCTATGAAGTACAGCGACCAGGTCGTTGTCATGAATAAGGGCTCCATTTATTCGACTGGCACGCCAACTCAAGTTTGCACCGAGCGTATGCTTGAAGAGGTGTATGGCCTGAAATGCGATGTGGGGTTTGATGATGAGGGCTCTGTGAACATCACCTCTATGAGTCTGAGCAGGAAGTTGTCTTTCAATGTGTAGCGAAAACGAATCATCTTCCACTATGGAAAATGCCGTGTGCCTGTCCCATGCTGTGGAGGACGGGCATATTCCGTTTATTCGGCCTGTCGTCGAGCATGGCAGCCACTGCCCGCTGTTCGGCGTGGTTATGGCAGTACCCTTCGTTCAGGGGGTTGCGACGTTGGTCGTCGGTACGGCGGAATGCTGCTGGCATTGCAAGAATCAGTATTTCGGAAACGGGGGGTCGTCGCTCTTTTACACTTATGTGCTGGACGACTCCGAGATTGTGTTCGGTGCTGCCGAAGGTGTATCAAAGGCGATTCGCGCCATTTGGGAAGAAACCCGCCCGCAGGCCGTTCAGCTTGTCACCTCGTGCATTCCCGAGCTTATCGGAGAGTCAGCCGAGAAGATCGCGGCTATGGCCGATGTGCCCGTTCCAGTGATCACGGTGCGTACCAATCATTATAGTCAAAGCGGCTACTACAGTGGTCTGTCGGGCTATTATTCAAGTTTCGTTTCGCTTATGGAACGCACCGAGCAAACCGATGACGTCGTGCTTTTGGGCGTGCGTTACGAAGGCGTTGAGTGTAGCGAGATCTACGGTCTCCTGCTGGAGCAGGGCAAGCGTCCGGTCGTCCCGACAAACGTTGACGAAATGAGGCGTGTTCCCAACGCGGCGCTTGTTGTAGTTATGGACGTCACGGCGTTGGACGTTGCCAGGAAGGTGTGCGATCGATTCGGCACGTCGTACGTTCGCCTCGATCGACTTTGCCGCCCTGATGATATTCGTAATGCATATAGGGAGATCGACGGCATCATCGGAACGGATCTTGTCGGTAAGACAGCGGACCTCCATCAACGGGTTGTTCAGAAAATCCTGGCCGCCCGTCAATCGTGGGAGCGGAAAAGGTTCGTGTGCGCGGCGCCGTTCTTTTTGCCCTTGGAGGCTTCGCTCTTCTTTACCGATTTGGGCATGGAGCCTGAATTCGTTTTGCTGCGTGAGTTCTTTCATGGCGATAACGAATGGGCACAGGAGCTTTTGGAGCAAGGATTCGATCCTTATGTCGCTTCGTTCGCTTCGATGGGTGAACTGGAAGAGAAAGTGTTTGATCTGGGAATTTCGCTGTTTTTCGGCCCCACGCACCTTCAGGGGCTCGAGCGCTCCGGCATTTTGAACGTCAACCCCAACAGGATGACTGCGTCGTTTGGATATCAGATCCCGTTGGGAATCCTCCAACAAATGAATGGTTCCGCAGGGCAGAAAAGGGGCCGTCATGGGGCTTAGCAAATATTATCCAGCGCTCGACGCACGAATGGGCGCGATCCTTACGCTTGCTGGTCTGCGCCAGACCGCAATTCTGGAATTCGGCCCGATGGGCACCGCCAACTTCGGGGATATGATGCTTAGCGCATACGGGTGCGATCAAGGCGTGCTGCACTTTGCGACGCATATCACTGATACGCAGATTGCCTTAGGCGATCTTTCGGCGCTTGAAGAGGCCATCGATTCAATTCGCGAGCATTACAGCACGCGTGCTATTTTTGTTGTTCCGTCAGCGATTGCCGAGATCACTGGTTCAGATACTGTGTTCGTTTGCAAAGAGAAATCCAGCGATGAATGCTCTGTGGTTCAGCTTCCCCCCATGGGAATCGGAAAGGACGAATCGTTCGGTGTGTCGGCAACTTTTGATGTACTTGAACAATTTGTTGGCAACCGGGGGCGTGACGCGTTTGCTGGGAAGCGCACCTTCAACATTGTGGGGTGCGTTCCCAACGATTATTCGGCCTTGTCGGATGCCGTGGCAATTTCCGACCTTATGCGCGAATTCTTCGATGCTGAGCCGTTATGCGTTATGCCGTGGGGCTCTAGTTTTGATGAGCTTGATCGGATGGGTGCTGCCGATATCAATCTGGTTATTCGCCATGAGGGTATTTTGTTGGCGCGCTCAATGGAGGTCCGATTTGCCATTCCGTTCGTTGCTGGCCGACCTTGTGGCGCCGATCAATCGGAGGCGTGGCTTTACCAGATAGCCCAGGTTACGGGATGGAGCGTCAACGAGAATCTGCTGCATACTAAACGGAAGCGTTGCCAGATTGCTGAGCGTCGTTTGCAGTCGTTCGTCGTTCGCGTTTATCGCGGAAGGCCAGTAGATATCTTGTTGCGCGCAGGTTTGGACGTCTCGGGGGCTGTTGGCTCGTACCTTCGTGATCTGGGATTGAGCGTAACCGCTCTTTCGGATTCGTCGTCTCCCGGCTTGGGGTTGAAAGGCGACGAGGCGTTGTGGGAAAAATTCATCGAAAGCCATCCCGGCTGTCTTATTCTAGGCGATGCGTCCATGAAGATGTTCAGGGGTAACCGGTGCGCGGTGATCTCCCACCCGGCAGGTGGCAGGTTGGATTTGTCGAGGCGTAATCCTTTGGTTGGGTTCGATGGTGCTTTGCATGTCGTCGAGGTGCTTTGGAACTTGCTGCACGAATAACGCCGTTGAGCGAACTTTCAACTGTAGATCTGCCACAAATCATTGCTTTCTGTTGAAGAGTACCGATATCATTGCGTCCGTTAGTGTTTTGCGACGAAAATAGTCGTATTCTGCAATTGAGCAAGAGTTGAAGGGACCTAGCGCGAATAGGGCCGATTTGAGAATCGGATGTTTCGCTTGCCGGAAAGGATCAGCAGCATGAAGTGGAGCGTTGTCACGGATTCGAGTTGCGACATTCTTCCTATGACGTATAGCTCTGACTACATCGAACTGACCAGCGTGCCGTTCGTTATCAGCGTCGGTCACGAAGACTTCATCGACAACGAGGATCTTGACGTTCAGAGGATGCTTCACGACATGGAACAGGAGAAATCGGCCAGCCACACGTCGTGCCCCGCACCGGGCACGTGGCTTGAGCAGTTTGAGAAATCCGACTGCACGTTCGCCATCACTATTTCCTCTCAGCTTTCCGGCAGCATGAATAGCGCCCTTACCGCCATGGACATGGCGCTTGAGGCTCATCCCGAAAAGAAGATCGCGGTGCTCGATTCCGGATCCACCGGCCCCGAACTTGTTCTTTGCGTGCGCGAGCTTGAAAAGCTTGCTCGTGAAGGCGTCGATTTCGATGAGGCTGTTGTTCGTGCGAATCAGTTCCTGGACAAGACCAAGTGCATTTTCGCGCTGTCTTCGTTTGACAACCTTATTAAAAACGGTCGCATGAACAAGATGACCGGTTTTCTTGCAAAGGCGCTGGGCATGTGGGGCATTGGCAGTGCCAGCGACGAAGGCAAAATCGTCATTGAGGGCAAAACCAAGGGTCCCAAGAAGGCAGTTCGTGCGTTGATCGCCTTAATGAAGGAACGCGGTTTCGCCGGCGGCCACGTTGCCATCAGCCACTGCGACAACCACATTGTTGCTCAGGCTTTGAGGGACAGCATTCTGGAAGCGTGGAGCAATTCCACGATCGATATTCTTCCGACCAGGGGCCTGTGCAGTTATTATGCCGAGCGCGGCGGTCTGATCGTCGGTTTTTAGGCTTACGCACTGGCTGAATTGCGGCAACCGTTCGATAGGGGATGGCGAATGGTTTACGTTCAGCATTACGAATCGCCTCTTGGCGACATCTTGTTGGCGTCGGATGAAACCGCGCTGATCGGCTTATGGATAGAAGGCGGCAGGTTTTTTGCTGAAACACTGCCTGCGAAATGCTTGCAGCGGGAAACGCATGTTCTTGCAGAAACCAAGCGTTGGCTCGATGTTTACTTCTCAGGGGAAGAACCCGATTTCACGCCATCTTTGAATCCGGCTGGTGGCGAGTTTCGTCAAGCGGTGTGGCGCCTTTTGCTTGATATCCCGTATGGTCAAACAACTACGTACGGCGCGATCGCTGACTTGCTGGCGAAGCAGCGCGGTGTGGCGAAGGTATCGGCTCAGGCGGTTGGTGGAGCCGTTGGACGCAATGAGATTTCCCTGATCATTCCATGCCATCGCGTAGTTGGAGCCAATGGAAACCTTACGGGGTATGGTTCGGGGCTCAACAACAAGATCAAGCTTCTTCAACTTGAAGGTATTGATACAAGCCTCTTTTTCCTTCCGAAGGGCTAGCGGATCGATCCTCGTTGTTCGGGATTAAGGTCGAAGCAAACGGCTCGCACATACGTAATGAAAGCATTGGAGCCACCGCGAGGTGACTCCAATGCTTGAGTGATGTTGCAGGAAGCTGATTACAGGTTGAATTGCTTCCTCTTGGCGATAGCCGCTACGGCAAGGGCGTAGCAGGCGATTAGCAGAGAGGTAATGACAAAGGGGGTGTTTACATCGCCCGTCGCGGGGATGACGTTTTCGATGTTGGCTGAATCGCCGTTGCCTGCTGCATCCTTGTTGGCGTCATTGTTGCCGGCATTGTCCTTGTTGGACTGGTCATCGTTTTTGTCGCCAGTGTCGGGATTCTGGTCGGTGTCGGTGTCAGCACCGGGCTTTTGTTCGTCTTTGTCAGGCTCGTTGTCGCTTGGCTTATCGGTGTCGGCTTTATCTTCCTTGCCTGGCTTGTTGTTGGGGTCGTCCTTGTCGGAATTGCCCGCATCTCCTTTGGGAATCTTCTTGAACTGTGCTTTGTAGACAACGTCTTCAGTTGCATCGGTGATATCCGTATGCCATGAGTCGAATACGTAGTCATACATGTCATCAGACGGCTTGGTGGGCGTGGGTACTTGAATCAGCTCGGCCTTAGTGCCGATGGCGTACCATTTCTCGCTGTAGAACAGGCTTCCGTCTTCGTTTGCGAAGATGATTTTCACGAGAGACGGTTTTGATGCCGCTATCAAGCATGTCTTGCCGTTAGGGGCGATGTCCGTGAATCCGGCGAACTCGCTTCGCTGATCTTTGGTTTGCGCGGTATAGCGCAGGTCTTCGCTGTCGATATACCAACCATCGATTTTCTTGCCAGTGACGTCATCTGGCTTGCCCTGGTAGAGGGAGTCCATGTCCTGAGCTGATTGCAACTTCAGAGACGAGTCGTCCACGTAGACGTCGGATGCCGCTTTGTCGGCGGTGTTGTTGCATAGTTGCGTATCGGTGATAACGGTGCCCGCATTCTGGCCGGAATTCGATTCTGCGGCGAACCCTCCGCCGTAGTTGGTGGCGTGATTGTCTGTAATGACGCAATTGTCGATGGTCAGGCTAGTGTAATTGCCGTATGACATCACGCCGCCGCCAACGGCGCCGCTGTTCCCTGTTATTGTGCAAGAGCTGATTTCGGCTTTTGCGGGTGATGCGAGCATTACCGCAAGCACGCCGGCTCCGTAGCCCTCATCTTTGTTCGCGGTGTTGTTGTTTATCGTTGCGTTCTTGACAAACAAGCCGGGTTTTTCTGCTGCGCTTATGCTTGGAGTGTCAGCGCAAAGGCCATATGCTGCAGCGTAGATGTATGCGGAAGCAAAAATACCTGCACTGTCATTTGCCTGGTTGTCGCAAATAGCTCCGCCAAAGATTTGCACTGAACTCTCGAGATTGCCCCATTCCCCGTTTATGATTTCTTCAATTGAGGCAACGACGGCAATGCCGCCTCCCATTTCGTTGGCCTTGTTGTTGGAGATCGTTCCGCCGTTCATAATGAATGAGGATCCGCCTGAAACATACACTCCGCCACCGGCAGAGGTGATGATTCGGGAATCCATCCCGTAGTCTGCGGCTTTAAAGCTTGACGTGGCAAAACAATCGGTGATTTCGCCGCCATCCATAATGAACGAACCGCCGTAGATCACCGCAACGCCGCCGCCGTAGCACATGGATCCCCCGGTGATACCGCAGTTATTGATGGTTCCGCCGTGCATATGGAATTCGCCGCCCTGTACGGTTACGCCGCCACCGAAGTAGTTATTTCCTTTGCGGTCGGCAATGGTGACGCCGGGATACATGTTGCAGGAGCCTTGAATGTACAGCAGTCCGGGCACGTCGTTGCCTTGCTTGTTTCCGCCGCTGATCATCAGGGTGTCGCTGCCGTCTTCCGAACCTAAATTCAGCTGCGAACCAGCCTGTACAGAAAGGGAGCCGAACCCGCCAAGGGTGATTGTGTGGCCATTGCCAAGGATGGTGATCGGGCATGAGCTCTTGAAAGAGGCGCCCCCGCTTTCGATATCGTTAGTAAGACGGATAGCGTATTCGCCGCTTGTTGCAGCGTTAGCGGTTTTTACTGCATCGGCGAACTCGGAGCTAGAGTTTACT
>CAKUNS010000042.1 GCA_934668515.1 uncultured Eggerthellaceae bacterium | reverse complement strand
TATGTAGTGTTCAACGTTGCTAAGTTCGGCGTGGTTTTCGCGCCCTTCGCTGACTCCACCGTATGGCTGCTCATCGGCGCATTCGGCATGACCTGCGCACTGGTGAAGACCGGCCTGGTTAGGCGTCTGGCTTTCGCCATCCTGTCCCTGTTCCCCGAGAACTACAAGGGTCAGCTGACCGCATTCTTCGTTGCAGGCTTCGCCATCACCCCGTGGATCCCTGCTAAGATCGGCAAGGGCGTCATGGTTACCCCCATCGCCGCTTCTGCAACCAAGTCCCTTGGTTACGCCGCTCGCAGCAAGGCTGCAACCGGTATCTTCCTGGCCGTCTGGGTTACCACTGGCATCCTGGGCTACGCATTCCTTACGGGTGCTGCCCCGGTCATGATCCTCATCGGCATGCTTCCTGCCGAGCAGCAGGGCAACTGGACGTGGATGAGCTGGCTTGGTGCTTGTGCTGTTTGGTTGGTTATCGTCACCGTTCTGTCCTACATCGTCATCCTTGCTCTTTACGGCCCCAAGAAGGGCGATAAGGAAGCTCTCGAGCAGACCAGCTTCGAGAAGGGCTTTGCCAAGAAGCAGCTCAAGGAAATGGGCCCCATGTCCACCGCCGAGAAAATCACCGGCATTCTGGTTTTCATCGCCATCCTTGGCTGGATCTTCGGTAGCAAGATCGGCCTGGGCGCCCCGATCATCTCTGTCGGCGTCTTCGCCATCATGGCCGTCATCGGCCTGGTTGACACCAAGGACCTCACCAGCAACATTCCTTGGGACACCGCAATCTTCATCGGCGGCATCCTGTCTCTGGCTTCCCTGCTGACTCAGCTCGGTATTGCTGGCTGGATCGCCGGCGTCATGGCTCCTGTTGCTGCCCCGATCGTTTCCAACCCCTACGTTTACGTTGCAGCCGTCTGCATCCTTACGTATCTTGTTCGTCTGGTTGTTGTTTCTTCTACCGCAACCCAGGTTATCTTCCTGGCTGCTCTTGGTTCCGTCGCTGCAGCTTGTGGCATCAGCGAGTACGTCACTCTGTTCGTTTGCCTCTGCTCTACCGCAGTTTGGCACCTCAAGTTCACCAACAACGAGTTCATCCCGCTGCTTGGTGTTCAGAACGGTGAAATGTGCGAGCACGAAGACACCATGCCGTTCAACTACGCTTACATGGTTATCAACATGATTGGTTGCCTCGCAAGCGTTCCGGTTTGGCAGATGCTCGGCCTGATGTAATCTGGCTCCCTTTCTGAAAAAGCGCGTCCCACAAGGGGCGCGCTTTTTTGTACGCGGAACCCAGCATGGCGCACCTATATAGGTGAATAGGTGACCGTCGGCGGGCGCCGAAGGGTAGACGGCGCTGAAAAGACACTTCGGCGATGATGCGGAATTCTCTGCGGCGTGCCTACGCGGCGCTTTTGGACGTGATCTTTTGTTATTAGCTGATTAAGAAAAGTTACAGTTCGTGGAAGTGCGGAAGATCAAAGTTAGGGTTTGCTAAGATCGCGCCTAAATTGAAAACAACAAGGGAGGCTGATTTCGTGAGCGCTACTACGAAAAAGGTTCTTAAGGTAGTGATCCCGGTGGTTATCGCCGTGATCATCGGTGTCATCCCCGCGCCGGAGGGGTTAACTCAGCCCGCGATGATTTACGCGGGCATTTTCGTTTGCGTCGTCGCATGGCTTGTTTTTCGTGCTGTGCCTGACTGGGCTGCCTTTCTGGCATGCCTGGCTGCGTACGTGGTATTCGGGTTGGCGAAGTTCGGCGATGTGTTCTCGTCGTTTGCCGACGGCACCACTTGGGTGCTGTTCGGTGCATTCGGCATTTCGACGGTTATCGCGAAAACGGGCTTGGTGAAGCGCCTGGCGTTTTGGGTTCTTCGCTTGTTCCCCGAAACCTACCGAGGTCAGATGACCGCCTTCTACGCTACCGGATTGGTCGTGTCGCCCTTCATTCCGGCGCTTATCGGCAAAGGCGTCATTCTTTCGCCTATCGCAGCCGCTGCTAGCAAGGCCCTTGGTTACGAGCGTAGCAGCAAGCAGGCAACGGGTATGTTCCTGGCCGTCTGGGTGACTGCGGGCATTTTGGGCTTCGCGTTCATGACCGGCGCGGCGCCTGTTCTGATCACCATTGGCATGCTCCCCGCCGATCAGCAGGCAAACTGGACGTGGACCAGCTGGTTCACCGCCTGCGCAATCTGGTTCGTAGTGGTTGCTGTGCTGTCGTACATCGTGATTTTGTTCATTTCCGGTGCGAACAAGCCTCAAAGCAAGCCTGTTGCAGCAGCTGGCGAAAAGGGTTTCGCGGCAAAGCAGCTCGAGGACTTGGGCCCCATGTCCAACGCCGAGAAGGCCACCATCGCATTGCTGGCTGTTGCCGTGATCGGCTGGATTTTCGGTAGCAAAGTGGGACTGTCTGCTGCAATCGTGAGCGTGGGCATCTTCGCGATCATGGCTGTTGTCGGTCTGGCTGATACGAAGGATGTTACCGAGCGCATGCCGTGGGACACGCTGATCTTGATCGGCGGCATCCTTTCTTTGGCGTCGCTTTTGACGAAGCTGGGCATTGCCACATGGCTGGCAACCGTCATGGAGCCTATTGCCGCTCCGATCGTCGCGAACCCCTATATTTATGTATTCGCGGTTTGCATCCTGACGTATCTGGTTCGTTTGGTTGTTGTTTCGTCCACGGCGACGCAGGTCATCTTCCTGGCGGCGCTTGGTGGTGTTGCGGCCGCTGCGGGAATCAACCCGTTTGTCACGCTGTTCGTTTGCGGCGCTTCTGCGAATGTTTGGCACTTGCGTTTCACCAACAACGTGTTCATTCCGATTCTTCGCGCAACCGGCAACGATATGTGCGAGCACGAGGACACGCTGTCGTTCGACATCGCATTCATGGTGATCAATCTGATCGCATGCATGGCCAGCGTGCCTGTGTGGCAATCGCTTGGATTGGCGTAAATCGGAAACTCCCGCGTGAACTGCGGCGATGTGATTCAAAACGGCGGTTTTCAGTAAAATGGGAAATTGCGTTCACAAAACTACAATTAGTGCTTGACCGACGCAGTGATTTCCGATAAACTATCAACTCGCATCGCAATTGGTGCATATGGTCAGGTAGCTCAGTTGGTAGAGCAGCGGACTGAAAATCCGCGTGCCGAGGGTTCAAGTCCCCCTCTGACCACCATAAACAATCGGGAGCCTACGGGCTCCCGTTTTGCTTTTCTGGGTATTTCTTCTTAAGCCCCGATGCGTGAACTTTTCGCTTTTGCCCGATGCTGCCGAAACCTCGTGCCATAATTCTAAAAAGCTAGTTTGTTCTGGAATTTCCCAATTGGAGAGAAGACGAGAGATGGCAAACGAAAACACGCCGGTTGTCGGCATCATCATGGGTTCGAAGTCCGACATGCCCACCATGGAGGCATGCATGCAGCAGCTCGACGAGTTCGGCGTTGCATACGAGGTGAAGGTTGCCAGCGCGCACCGCAAGCCGCTTGAGGTTCATGAGTGGGCTTCAACTGCGCACGAGCGCGGCATCAAGGTGATCATTGCCGCTGCTGGCAAGGCAGCTCATTTGGGCGGCGTCGTTGCGGCGTACACTCCCAACCCTGTTATCTGCGTTCCCATGAAGACCTCCGACTTGGGCGGTCTTGACTCTCTTCTGTCCATGGTTCAGATGCCTTCGGGCGTGCCGTGTGCCACCGTCGCCATCAACGGCGCGAAGAACGCCGCTATCCTAGCTGTTCAGATGCTGGGAACGGGCGACGCTGCCATGCAGCAGAAGATCATCGACTTCAAGCGTCAGATGGCTGAGGATTAATGCAGCGCCACGCGATAGAGCAGGTTGCGGCGACCATGGCCGTGGAAAACATGCCATTATCGCGTGACTGCTACAAGAACCTGGAAAGTATGGCATCTGGTGAAAAAACTCGAGAGCAGGTTACTCGGGAGATCACCGAGAAGTACAAAAAGAAGGTCTTGGAAAACGGGTAATCGAAGGTAGCTTCGGTTTTGAACAACGATGCGCGGGCGTTTGGGCGTCCGCGCATTTGCTTACAGTATTTCGAGAGAGGTGCATATGGCTAAGCAACTGCTGATGGGCAACGAGGCTTTGGCTCATGCTGCCCTTGAGGCTGGCGTCAACGTGGTCGCTGGCTATCCGGGAACCCCTTCGTCTGAGATCGTCGAGACGGTGGCGAAGCTGCATGCAGCGGGAACGGCGCACGATGTGTACGTCGAGTGGTCGACGAACGAGAAAGCCGCTCTTGAGCTTTTGGGCGGCGCGGCATATGCCGGTGCGCGCTGCTTGTTCACCTGCAAGCAGATGGGCTTGAACGTTGCCTCCGATGCGTTGATGTGCCTGAACTACGTGGGTATTCGCGGTGGTTTGGTTCTTTTGGTTGCTGACGACCCTGGTCCTATCTCGTCGCAAACCGAGCAGGACACGCGCCGGTATGCCGCATTCGCTAAGGTTCCTGTTTTGGATCCTGCCACGCCTGAGCAGGCGTTCGCCATGATGTGCGAGGCGTTCAATCTGTCCGAGCGCTATTCCACGCCCGTCATTGTGCGTCCCACCACGCGCATCGACCACGCATCCGCGTTCTTCGACGTTGCCGACGAGACGTTCGCACGTCCTCTTCCCGAAGGCGGTTTCCAGCGTGATCCCAGCAAGTGGGTTATTTTTCCCCGCCGCGCGTTCGAAGCGCATGGCGAGATCGAGGATCGTCTTCCGCGCATCGCGCATGATTTCTCGACGTCCACCGCTTCTGGCGCTACTAGCGGGGCGCTGGGGGCATTCAACCCTGTTTATGCGAACGGTCTCGCGAAGTGCGACACGGACGCCGCCATCGCGGCAAACGATGCCAAGATCGGCATCGTGGCGGGTGGTGTTTCCACGGCTTACGCGCTTGAGGCGCTGAGCGTGATCGAGTCGAAGGCCGTCTCGGCTGGTGTTAAGTTGCCGGCGTATCGCTTCATGCAAGTTGGCACGCCTTTCCCGTTTCCGACAGAGCGCGTTGCCATGTTCGTTCGGGGTCTTGAGCGTATTTTTGTTCTTGAAGAGCTTGATTACGTCATCGAAGACGAGCTGCTTCGCTTTGCTGGTCGCACGAAAGCCAGCTACGACGTCTTGGGCAAGCAGACGGGCGATGCGCGTGCGCGTGGCGAGAATGACGTCGACGATATTGAAGCTCGCCTGTTGAGCTTCTTTGGTTTGAGCGAGCTTGCTGCTGATGATTCTGCGCCCGTCGATACGGTTGAGCTTCCGGTTCGTCCTCCGGTGCTGTGCCCTGGCTGCCCGCATCGTGGAAGCTTTTATGCCGTGAAGAAAGCCTTGGGCAAGACTCCGGCCGTCTATTGCGGCGATATCGGTTGCTATACCCTTGGAAACGCCAAGCCGCTTGACGCCGTCGACACCTGCTTGTGCATGGGCGCGGGCATCACCATGGCGCAGGGTTTCGCAATTGCCGACCCCGACAAGAAGGCCATTGCGTTCGTTGGTGATTCGACGTTCTTCGCGAGCGGCACCACGGGCATTTCGAATGCTGCCTACAACGGCCACGACATCACAGTGGTCGTGCTTGATAATGCAACCACCGCAATGACCGGTGCACAGCCTCATCCGGGCACGGGCGTTACCCTAATGGGTCCTGTGAACGAGAAGCTTTCGATCGAGGCGGTGCTTCGCGCGAACGGCTTCAAGTGCATCGTTCGAGCGAACCCGTTGGACAAGCAGGCAGCTGTCGATGCTGCGCGTGAGGCCATCGAGTTCGAGGGCCCGTCGGCCATTCTGTTTGAATCACCTTGCATTCAGTTGGTGAAGCCTGCGGCTCCGGTGGTTATCGACCTGTTGAAGTGCACGGGTTGCAAGGTGTGCATCACCGAGATCGGTTGCCCGGGCATCGGGTTCGACACTTCAGCCGAAGGCCCGAAGAGCAGGGGTCGTGGTCAAGCGTTCGTCGACGTCGGAGCTTGTAACGGATGCGGTTTGTGCACACAGGTTTGCCCGTTCGATGCCATCGGCGCGGTGGAGGAGGAGACCCATGCTTAACATCATGCTTACGGGCGTTGGCGGCCAGGGAACCGTTCTTGCGGCCAAGGTGCTTGCTCAGGCGGCTCAGGAGAAGGGCTGGTACGTGCGCACCGCCGAAACCATCGGCATGGCTCAGCGTGGCGGCAGCGTTGTCTCTCATGTGCGTATGGGCAACAACGGTGAAGAGGTTCATGCGCCGCTTATCGCTCGCGGAACCGCCGATTTGGTTATCGCGTTCGAACCTGCCGAAGGCGCGCGCGTTTTGCCGTATCTGTCTTCCGATGGTTTGCTGGTAACGGCGACGACAGGTGTTCAGCCGGTTACGGCTGCATTGAGTGACGATCCGTATCAGGCCGAGCAGGTGCTTGCATGGCTGCGTGGGTGTTTCACTGATCAACCCGAAAAGTTGGTTGAAGTTGACGACGCCGCCATCCTTGAGGAGATCGGCAATCGCAAGGCCCTTAACACCGTGTTGCTTGCGAAGGCGCTGTCGGTGGGGCATATCCCGTTGGATCTTGACGACTTGAAGTCTGCGATCAAGGTTTGCGTGAAACCGCGATTCGTGGAATTGAACCTGAAAGCAATTGAAGCCGCCCAATAGGACGGCTTCAATTTTTTGTGCTTGGCTGGGTGGCTGTGGGGTTCGCGCCCGCAGCTGCAGCCTATGAAGATCGGGCTACGCGGCTCGCTCGTTCCGAGGAACTCGCCTGGTCGATCTGCGGCTCTCGTTGCGCTTCCGCGGAAGCGCGCTCGGCCGCGGCCTAGTCGTACCTCTCGTCAATGACGCGCTTGGCCTTCTTTTCGGAGCGAGGCAAAAGACCGATTTCAACCACCTTTACGAGCGGGGTGAAGCCGACCTTGCTCTTGACCTCGTTTGCAATGCGCTCGGCTGTCTTCAAAAAGTCATGCGTACCGTCGGTTTCGACGTAGATGCGCATGGTGTCGCGCCCGGCAACATGCGAGATGCGGATTTGGTACTCGCTGGAAAGCTCAGGGAACAGGGCAAGCACTTCTTCGATCTGGCGCGGGAACACGTTCACGCCCTTGATCTTCATCATGTCGTCGGTGCGGCCCTGAATGACGTCCAAGCGCGGGAACCTGGAGCCGCAGGGGCATGCGCCCGGAATGATGCGAGACAGGTCGTGCGTACGGAAGCGGATAAGCGGCGCGCCTTCCTTGACCAGCGTGGTGATGCAGATCTCGCCCCATTCGCCGTCGGGGACGGGCTTGAGCGTTTCGGGATCGAGGATCTCGATGTAAATGTAGTCGTCCCAATAATGCATGCCCTGATCGTAATCGCAGCTAATGCCAATGCCGGGGCCGTACACTTCGGTCAGGCCGTAGATGTCGTAAATCTGAATGCCCAGCTCGTCCTTGATGCGCTCGCGCATCTTCTGACTCCAACGCTCGGAGCCGATGATGCCCTTTTTCAAGGCGATCTGGTCGCGGACGCCGCGCGCCTGGATTTCCTCTGCCAAAAGCAACGCGTATGAAGAAGTTGCAGTCAGAACGGTGGTTTGCATGTCGCGCATGAACTGCAGCTGTTTTTCGGTGTTGCCAGGGCCCATGGGAACGGTCATTGCGCCAATGCGCTCGGCGCCAGCCTGGAAGCCGATGCCTGCGGTCCACAAGCCGTAGCCTGGGGTGATTTGGATGCGATCCTTGTTGGTGACACCCGCCATTTCGTAGCAGCGAGCAAACAGGGTTGCCCAGTCGTCAACGTCCTTCTGGGTGTAGGGGATGATGACAGGCGTGCCCGTGGTGCCCGAGCTGGAATGGATGCGGACGATCTCTTCTTCGGGGACGGCAGCAAGTCCCAGGGGGTAAGCCTCGCGAAGATCGGACTTCTCGGTGAAGGGGATGTTCTCGAAGTCTTCCTGAGTCTGGACGGTCGCGGGATCGAAATCGGCGTACTTTTCGGCATAGAAAGCCGAACGCTCTTTAAGGTTGGAAAGCTGTTTCTTCAGCAGGTCGAACTGCATTTCGTTGAGTTGCATGACAATCCTGTTCCCTCATTGTTCGATTGTTGTTGGTTTCGCGTTGGCGTGTGTTTGACCCTGGTCGGACGGGTGTTGCCCCCGTGTTTGGGTACACGCCGCCTGCACGCTGTTATGCGTGGACGATGTTCTCCAGCGGCAAGTCGTGCTGATCAACGGGAATGGCGTCAACCTGCTGTTCGTCGAAGGCTGCACCGATGATGACGGTGCCCTTGTTCAGTTTTGGCAGGTAGCGGTCGTAATTCCCGCCGCCGTAACCCAAGCGCCTGTTCTGGTCGTCGAATGCGACGAGCGGAACGACGATGGCCGTGATCTGGTCGGGAAGGATATGTGCGAATCCCGCCGATTCAAGCTCTTCAACTGTGTAGACACGAAGCTGATGAGAGAGGAACGAATCGACAAGTGCTTTCAGTTGAGCCCACGTAACCTCGAAGAACTCCATGCGCTTATCGCTGGGGTTTTCGGGTTCGCGCACCATGGCGGGGAAGCAGACGCGCCATTCGTGCGCGAATGCCCCGTGTGCCAACTCGCTTAGATCTACCTCGCTTTTCATGGAGGAGTACAGCGCGAGAACAGGCTTCTCGTCTTCAGGGCGCGTGGACTGAGGTTCGAACATCCATTCCTGGCCGGCATTGCACGCAAGCGGCTGGTCGTCCGTGTTCGAGGATGCGGCCTCGGTGCCGATGCCAGAGCTTTGCCATCGCTTGGCTTCTTCTGGCGGGTTGTAAGGGCGCATGAACGGAAGCTCGGGCGTCGGAATGGACGTCGGAGAAGACATCACCTCGTCGGTGAGGATATCCGGGAGCTTATCGTGCAAAAGTTCGCCGATGCGTTCGCAGATGATCGCGCTGCGTTCGAGACGATCGACAAACGAAATGGCATCGCGCTTTTGCAGTGCGATCTCACGGATGTGCTGCTTGGCAGTTTGGATGTCTTCTGAGCAATTCATATCGATAGGCTAACACGTTTTTCTATCGTGTGCCTAACATGAATGGCGATTCGTTGCGAAAGTTAACGAGGACGGTGGGTTTTGGTTAGGTTTCGACTTGTGCTCGTTTGAATTCTGCTGGCGTCCTTTTGCATTCGCGTCGTCTATCTTGCTGGGGCCGAAAGCGCGTTGGCGTGTGGCAAGATTTTGCTGGAAGCTTGCTTGATCTTGTTCAGATTCGGTTACCTGCGTACCTTGGTTTGAACGCACTATCGTTGAGGATGTGGCAGATCGGGTCGCCCTTGTGTTGGATGCTTGTTTTAGCTGTGATTCGAAAAAATGCGACTTGCCAATGTCGTCATTGATGCGATTATGAACGCATAAGGGGAGGCTAACTTTGTAGGAGGAGTTAGCTTCGGGAGGTTGCCTTGGATCGACGTCCACTCGATCAAGGTGTTGGTTGAAACGAAAAGGAGACGCCTGTGAAGAACAAAGCGTCGTCTGACTACGGCTTTCGCGCCGTCGTGTACCTTGCCATCGAAGATCGCGTCTGCTCGTCTAAAGAGATCGCGGAGCAGATGTCCATCCCGCGTGATTACCTGATCCAACTGTGCCTGCGCTTGCGTGACGCGGGGATCGTGAAAGCCCACCCGGGCAAGAACGGCGGCTACGAGCTTGCGAAGAAGCCCGAGAAGATCTCGCTCTACGACATTTCGAAGGCTTTGAGCGCCGAAGATAAGCAGCCGCGCCATCCGCTGGCGAAGAAGCGCGACAACAGCGATGCGGTTGCTGCTGTTCGCTACACGCAGAAAGTGATGGCGAAAGGCTCCGCCATGCTGTATTCGGGCATTTCGGTTCAGGACATTATCGATTCGACTAATGCCGGTAGCGACATTGCTGCAGTTCTGCAGGCTGGTTTGGACAAATCGAACAAGTAAACAGTTAGGGCGGCGCGCTTCGGCACGCCGCCCTTCTTCATCTGCAAGTTATATCTTTTTGAGATCCTGCCTTGCTTCGATTGGGCGGGTTTATTTCAACGTGGCGTCAATCGCCTTGATCAGCGCGTTGCGCAGGCCTGCGTCCTCAAGTGCCGCAACGCCTCGGATGGTTGCGCCGCCCGGCGAGCACACGGCGTCCTTCAGCGCGGCGGGATGCATTCCCGTTTCTAGCTGCAGTTTTCCGGTTCCCGCGATCATGGCGCTGACGATGCGGTAAGCATCGGCGCGCGGGATGCCGTTCTTCACGGCTGCATCGGCAAGTGCTTCGGTGACGACGGCGATGAACGCCGGCGCGCACGAAGCGGTGGTGCCGCCAACCCAAAGCAGCGACCCGTCTAATTCCACGGGCGTTCCCAAAAGCTCAAGAAGGCCCATGATCAGCTTGGCCTCATCGGCATCGAGCGTGCTCTGCTTCTCGACTGCGATGACGCCTGCGTTCACGGATACGGGAATGTTAGGCACCGTCGAGATGTGGTGGGTGCCCGGCAGAAGGGCTTCCCACTTTTCTTTGTCCCAGGTCCAAGCGATGGAAAGGATGATCTTGCCGCTAAGGGCGTCTTCCTTGCCAGAGAAGACCTTTTCGATAAGGTAGGGTTTGACGCCGGCGACGATCACGTCGGCGTTCGCGATCACTTCGTCGGCCGTTTCGTATGCGGCCATGCCGCGCGTGGCGCAGCGCTCCTTCAGCGCGTCGAAGCGTCCGGCGCAGGCGCACATGTTTTGAGGGTCAATCTCGCCGCTGGCGATCCAGCCGTCGGCCATGGCGCTTGCCATGTTGCCAAATCCCACGAATCCGATTTTCGCGTTCTGAAGAGTTGCCATGTCTCGCCTTCCAATTGATTGCCTTGTCTTGGCTGACGCCCTTGCTGCTCAGCGTTGATGTTCGTTGCCCGAATCATACCGCACTCCAACAGCGAACCGGCAGATCGTGCGGCCTCAGCCCGGTTACAACTTGATGAAGCGTCTGTTTCGTGCATGAAAGCTCTCTTATGCTGGGCTTGCGTGGTCTATTATCGACGAAACCACCTGACCGAAGGAGACCAGCTATATGAAGTCAAGGGCTAAACCGTAGATTCTAAGACCTTTTGATTTGTTGGAACGTTGCAGCT
>CAKUNS010000041.1 GCA_934668515.1 uncultured Eggerthellaceae bacterium | reverse complement strand
AGTGTTTACTTCGATTGTCGTCTGTTCTGCTGCGAAAGCGGTCTGTGGCGCCACCATGACGCAGATTGCGAACGTCGCGAAAAGGAATAGCGTCCTGATTCGTTTCTTCGTCAACTTCTTTCCATTCTCATAGAAACCCCAACAAGGCAGTTTGGATAGTCTGTAACTAATTCAAAATGTCCGAATAGGCTCGACGAATGTTATCAGAACATAACGAAGCAAGGCTAACATAATCCTAAATTGTTCTGTTTATTCGGAAACTAGCGTCCTTTGTTAAATCTCAAGGTAGCGGCCGGTGATGCTGTTGGGGTTGGCGGTGATTTCCGCAGGAGTGCCACATGCCACCACACGACCGCCGTTGCTTCCGCCATGCGGTCCCATATCGATGACGTAATCAGCGTTGGCGATGAAATCAAGGTCGTGCTCGATAACCACCACGGTGGCTCCCTGTTCGACAAGCCTTTGGAACACGTTAAGCAGCGTCTCAACATCGCGTGGGTGCAAGCCGATGGTGGGCTCGTCGAACACGAACACGGCGTCTTCTTGCCCGCGACCCATCTCGCTTGCCAGCTTCAGGCGCTGTGCTTCGCCGCCGGAAAGTGCCGGTGTGGCTTCACCTAGGGTAAGGTAACCAAGTCCAAGGTCGTGAAGGGTTTGCAGCTTCTCGTACGCCTTTTTCACATCCTTGACGTGCGGCAGCGCCTCGTCAACCGAAAGCGCTAAAAGCTGCGGCAGGCTTAAGCCCTCGTTGGCCGGCTTGCCCTTCTCGGGCCGACGAATCGCATTTGCCGCATCGCTGTAACGCGTGCCGCGGCAGTCGGGGCACGCGATGTTCACATCGGGCAAGAATTGCACGTCAAGCGAGATCTGACCGGTGCCGTCACAGGTGGGGCAGCGCAGGCTTCCCGTGTTGTACGAGAAGTCGCCCATCTTCAAGCCCGCTGCAGCGGCGGCATCGGTGCGTGCGTAAGAACGGCGCAGAGTGTCAAGCACGTCGGAGTAGGTTGCTACTGTAGAGCGAACATTGATCCCGATGGGGCTGGCGTCAATCAGGTTCACGCGCTTGATGCCGTCAGCCGTAATTGCGCTTACGTGCTGAGGCAGCGGTTGGCCTGCGGCGTTTGCCGCAAGCGCGGGGATGAGCGTTTCCAGAACAAGAGTGGTTTTTCCCGACCCCGACACGCCCGTTACTGCGATCAAGCGTCCCTTCGGGATATCGATGGAAAGGGGTTTCACGGTATGCAAACCGGTAGATTCAAGATGGATGCGACCTAGGTCGAACATCTTTTCTGACTTGGCATGCGGGCGCGTGTGAACGCGGGCAGTTCCAGACAGGTAGGGGCCGATGATAGAGCTCTGATCTGCGGCAACTTCTTCAATACTGCCTTGTGAAACCACCGTGCCGCCATTCGCGCCGGCTTCCGGGCCCATTTCGACAAGGTAGTCGGCAGCGCGCAGGATGCGCGTGTCGTGGTCGACCATCACCACGGAGTTGCCGTCGGCAATAAGGTCGCGCATCACGCCCAGCAAGCCGTCGATGTTGGCGGGATGCAAGCCGATAGAAGGTTCGTCCATAACGTACAGCACGCCTGTGGTGCGGTTGCGAACCGAGCGCGCAAGCTGCACGCGCTGTCGCTCTCCTGTGGAAAGCGTTGACCCGGCGCGATCAAGCGAAAGGTATCCCAAGCCAAGCTGCAGCAGGCGCTTGGCGGTGCCTTGGAACGACTCGCAAATCGACTTCGCCATGGGACGCATTTCTTCGGGTAGGCTTTCGGGAACCCCGGCGACCCATTCAACCGCCTGGTCAAGTGTCATTTCTGCTGCTTGGGCAAGGTTGATTCCGCGCACCAGTGGACCGCGAGCCGCTTCGGACAGGCGCGTGCCATGGCAATCGGGGCAGGGGCCTTCGGTCAGGTACTTCGCAACACGGCGCAGGCCCTTCTCGTCCTTTGCCTTCGAAAGCGCGTTCTCGACGGTGCGCACAGCGTTGAAGTAGGTGAAATCGAGTTCGGCGAAGTCGTCGCCCTTCTTGGCCTTGTATAGGATGTGCTTCTTCTCGGCGGGGCCGTTGAACACGATGTCGCGCTCTTCGGCGGTTAATTCGGAGAACGGAACGTTCGTGCGCACGCCCATAGCGCCGCACACCTGCTTCATCAGGTCCCACATAAGCGAACCCCACACTACTACGGCGCCTTCGTCGATGGTTTTGCTTTCGTCGGGGACCAAGGCGGCGCGGTTCACCGTGCGCGCGATGCCGGTTCCGCTGCAAGTGGGACATGCGCCCTCGCTGTTAAAGGCGAGCTGTTCGGCGCCTGGTCCGAAGAACTCGGTGCCGCAATAGGGGCAGGGGGTTGGCAGCTCGGCGGCCACGTTGAGGGTGGGTGGAACATGCTTGCCGCAGTTGGGGCATACGTGGCTGCCCACGCGCGAGAACAGAAGGCGCAAGCTGTTCAGCAGCTCGCTTGAGGTGCCGAAGGTGGAGCGGACGCCAGGGACGGCAGGACGCTGGTGAAGGGCTAGGGCGGCGGGAACGTAACGCACGTCGTCGACCGTTGCCTTGCCTTCCTGCGAAATGCGGCGGCGTGTGTAGGTCGAGAGTGCTTCAAGGTAGCGGCGCGATCCTTCGGCGTACAGCACGCCAAGCGCCAGGGAGCTTTTGCCCGAGCCCGAAACGCCCGCGATTGCTACCAGCTCGCCCAAGGGAATGTCGACGTTCACGTTCTTCAGGTTGTGCACGCGTGCGCCGCGCACTTCGATGTGATCGATGTTGTGCATGGTGTCCTTAGGGATTCGGGCCGATTGTTCCCTTAGATTATGCCATGCATCGCATGGCAAGATGTCCCGCGCGTCGTTCAGGCGGGGAAAGCGCACAGCGAAGGACCGGCCTCGGGTGAGCTGCGTCCCGAAACCGGCCCGTTCGTGGAGGTGCCTGTCACTTACTTCAAAGTAAGGCTTTCGAGCATTGGCAGTGCGTCGTCCCAGTTCAGCTTGCGATGAATCTGCACGCGTACGGTTTTGCCGTTAGGTGCTGAAGCGAACATCGTGTAGGTGCTGTCGGGAGCCTTCAGGCGAAGCCACGTGGTGCCCTTGGTGTCCACCTGGTCGGTGGCGATATCCTTGCCTTCGTAGGTCTTCTGCAAGCTGGCGATTTCCTCTTCAGGCGAGCGCGGGAACACGTCTACCTTGAAAAAGCTGTCGGTGCCTTCCTTATAGAAGCGTGCTTTCTGCTCGCTTGCGCTGCCGCTGTCAAGAATGAACCCTTCGGTGGCTTCAATCTTGAAGGATGCGCAATCGACGCCGGTTGCGGATTCGGCTGCCTTGGAGTCGCCGGCTTCGGCTGCGATGGCCTTGTACTCTTCCGTCTCGGTACCCGTGGTGTCAAAGTGCATTACAGCGGGGTTTTGGCCAACCTTGTATTGGCTGTCGATGTTGACGGTGATGGGACCGTAGTAAGGAGCCTTCGGAACCCAGAAGTAAACGAACTCCACCGATTTGCCAGCCGGAATGTCCGGTCGATCGTTTCCGTACTTGGCACCTTCGTACGGCGCTTCGGGGATGTTGTCGCTGGTGTACTCAAGCACGGCGGCCTTGCTGGAACGGAATATCTCGTCGCCTGCTTCAAGTTCGCCCTGTGCGGCTTTAACGCTGAAGCCCGTGAACTTCATGGGTTTGTCATCGTTGTTCGTGATCTTCAGGCGAAGGTAGAAACCGTCCTTCTTGGCCTTGTCGCCAGCGTAGAACGTGCCGTCAGCTACGGATTCGAAGGTGTTGCCGTCGATCTCGACCGACTGCGACTGGTACGCGGGTTGCGCCAATGCCGCAGCGCTGCTGGATCCGCTTTGCGCTGCGTCGGTCGCACCGCTGTCACCGCAGCCGATCATCGTGCAGGCGAGCATGGCCGAAAGGGCCACGGTTGGTACTCCTACAAGCACCTTTTTGGTAATCGGGTTCACCATATCGACCACTTCCTTTCGATTTGCCGCTGATTTTGTTTCTACTTGCATTGTGAAAGGGGAGGCGTTTGCTGCGAAGAACCTGGCGGCTTAGATCGAACGAGAGAGGGGATCCCACGGTCTAAAAGACAAGCGTTCTTTGCGCCGTCGATTCCCTCATGCGGGACGAGAAGGAGAGGAATCGGAAAGGGGGGTGCGGAAGGTTTGAACTTCCGCACCCCCCTGGGGAAGGCTGAGCGTGATTTGCGATGTCGTTGCTAGTGGCGACGCTCCTCGCGTTTGACTCGGTTTTCTTGCAAGCGTTCCTTTGCTTCTTCGACGCTTTCTCCTTTGCGGGTAAGGAATCGGTCTACAAAGGTGTCTTCGATTTTGGTGTAGGTGCCAGTCACACCGTTTTCAATTTTGTTGTAGGTTCCCGTAACGGCATCCTCGGTGGTTTGATATGCGCCAACAACTTTGTCGGCGATGTTCTCTGTAGCCTGAGCGATTTTCGACTTCGTCATGATGGTCTCCTTCGGTTTGATCGTTGGGAATTTGAGCGGTTCGCGTTGGAAACGCGTTGAATCTTGTTGCTTATGCGATCAGGAATTGCAGGAATGTGGGTAGGGCGAGGCTAGCGCCGCCGCCAAGAAGAACCCCCAAGCCAGCCAGCGCTGCGCCAACGACGGCTACGATGCAGGTAATGCCAAGAATCCGCTTGTCAAATGCAAGGGGGTTTTGGCTGCCCGACAAGGCTCCCTTCAGAAGAAGCGTGCCAATAAGGGCGGGATAGGCAAGCCCTAAGCACGCCGCGGCAATGCCCAGGCAAAACAAGAATGAGAAACCGGTGCCGATGTTCATGATGGCGCACAGGAAGCCAAGTGCCGCAGCAATGACAGCTCCGGGAATGCAGATATAGCCGATTCCCACTACGCCCCAGGCGGCTGCCAGGAGAAGACACGAGATGACGAATCCAAGCAATCCGCTGTTAGCAGGTGCGATGTTCCTGATTCCTGCGACGTTGCTTTGCGGGCGATCTTGGGTACGAGCAGATTCGAAGTTGCTGCTTTGCGAGTTCATCGTTGCCTCCATCCCATTGGCGTTCATTGCTGATGACCGAAGATTAAAGGCGGATGATAAACGCAAGGTAAACGCAAGATTTCGTCGTGTGCATTGCCGCGGCCAGGACGCGCGCCAGCGACTACGCGGACTTCATCATTCGTTGTGCGGGGTCTCAGTTGTCGTTTGCGTCGGCGCCTGCGAAAGCCTTTCCGCTTGTTCCCCGAATGTCCACAGCCGCTGATTGTGCATGCGCCTGTGAGAGTCGCTTCGTCTGCGCTCCGTGGGTCCGCAGCCGCTGTTTGCTCCGGCGCCGCTGGTATAATGGGTGCAACTTTCAATCGATTCCAACAGCTCGATTCAAGGAGGACGCCGTGCTTCAGAACGACAGGATTTGGATGGCGCAGGGCGACAATCCCTGCTATCTGCTTCTAAATCAGGCAAACCGACACGGTCTTATCGCTGGTGCTTCGGGCACAGGCAAGACGGTCACGCTAAAGGTTATGGCCGAGGGTTTCTCGCAGGCGGGCGTTCCCGTTTTCATGGCTGACGTTAAAGGTGACGTCACCGGCATGTGCCAAGCCGGCGTCGATTCCGAGAACATGCAGAAGCGCATCCAGAAATTCGGTTTGCAGGGTTTCACGTATCAGGGATGCCCCGCGCGTTTCTGGGATATGACGGGAGGCCCGGGCATTCCTGTTCGCGTGACTATTTCCGACATGGGGCCGGTGCTTCTGTCACGTTTGCTTGGTCTTACGCAGGTGCAGGAGGGCGTGCTGAACATCGTTTTCCGCATTGCCGACGACAGGCAGATGCTGCTCATCGATCTGAAGGACCTGCGCGCCATGCTGAACTACGTCAGCGAGCACGCGAAGGAATACACCACCACGTACGGCAACGTTTCGGCTCAGTCGGTCGGCGCCATTTTGCGTGCGCTTATCGCGGTTGAAGATCAGGGCGGCGACATTTTCTTCGGCGAGCCGTCGCTTGAGCTTTCCGATTGGTTCGCATGCGACCCTATGGGTCGCGGCTATGTGAACATCCTGAATGCCACGCGCATTATTCAACAGCCGCAGATTTACTCGATGTTCCTGCTGTGGATGCTGTCCGATTTGTTCGAGAAACTGCCCGAGGTAGGCGACTTGAACAAGCCTCGTTTCGTTTTCTTTTTCGACGAGGCGCATCTGCTGTTCAAGGACATGCCCAGCGAGCTTTTGAACAAGCTCGTGCAGGTGGTCAAACTCATTCGTTCCAAGGGTGTGGGCGTTTACTTCATCACGCAGTCGCCCAGTGACATTCCCGGCGAGGTTCTGGCGCAGCTTTCCAACCGTGTGCAGCATGGCTTACGCGCTTATACGCCTGCCGAGCAGAAGGCCGTTAAGGCGGCAGCCGAGGCGTTCCGCGCCAACCCGAACTTCAAGAGCGAAGAGGCCATTCTTGAGCTGGGTACCGGCGAGGCGCTGGTTAGTTTCTTGGATGAGGACGGCAAGCCCTCTGTTGTTGAGAACGCGAAGATCCTGCCGCCGCAGTGCCTGATGGCCGAGGCTTCTGACGAAGCGAAGGCCGCGGTGGCGCAGGGGCAGACGGCGTTGATGGTGAAGTACGGCACGGCTATCGATCGCGAGAGCGCGTACGAGAAGATTATGGACGAGCACGAGCAGAATGCTGCTGCCGAAGAACTTGCCAAGGAAAGGGCCAAGCTCGAGGCTGAGAAGGCTGAGTTCGCCAAGCAGCAGGAGGCTGCGCAGAAAGCCGCTGAGAAAGAGGCTGAGCGCCAGCAGAAGGCGGCAGAGAAGGAAGCCGAGCGACAGGCGAGGGCAGCCGAAAGGGAAGCGGAGCGCCAGGCACGTGCGGCTGAGCGCGAAGCCGAGCGTCTGGCCAAGGCCGAGGAGCGCGAGCGACAGAAGCAGAGGGATGCGATGTCGCGCGTTGCCACGAACATCTTGAGCTCGGCAGGGCGTACGGCTGCGAATCAGATCGTCCGCGGCCTGTTCGGCACGCGACGTTAGGGTTTGGGTTGAAGGTATTAATAAGCCGTGATCTGCGAGAATGCGGGTCACGGCTTTTGCTTTGCAACTGCAAGCCGCTGTTCCCGGCTTGCTTTTAGATCAAGGTTTAATCCGATATATCGACAACAGCGTAAGAGGTGCTTTTACCTGTACGCATGTTCAAATATTCTCGCAGGCCCGGGTCGGTTGCGTAAACGTAGCAGCCTTTCATGCCGCGCGTCATGAGCGTGCGATACGTGTTCTTGATTATTTCATCAGCTAATCGGTGAGCGCGTTCGGGGTCTTCTTTCTCCATTTTCTTCAAGCCTTTGATCGACTGATCGGTCTTGGCTCTGTTCGTGTAGTCGGTAACTAGGTGACCGTTTTTGTAACGGAGGTCGTTGCCGATGATCACGCCAACATATTCGAATTCGAGACCTTGGGTGGTGTGGATGCAGCCTGCTTCGTTTATCGATGTTGGGCTTATCGCAAACGCTTCGTCTCCGTTGAGATTCCAGCTGATTTCGAAGTCGCCGATCTTGATCTCGTGGGTGTTGGTGTCCGAGCGTCCTTTGCCCGAGGGCCATTCCCAACAATAACCCGCCAAAATGCGCGCCTTGTTTGACCCTTCGTTTCGCTCGATAACTTTTTCTCTCATTTCCTCGGGCGTATCGAACACTACGAACTCGTAGTCGATATTTTCGATATCGTAATTCGCCGTTTCGCGAATGCCCAAAACGTCATCTAGCCATGCCAGATAGCCGTCGGATCCGTTACAGCGGAACTGCGATGACAATTCTTCTTCGTAGACTGTCGCGCCATTGAATGCCGCCCATCGTTTGATTTCATCTGCGCTGCCGATGTCTTTGACGGTCACGCGTTGGCTTTCGTCAATGAAAAAGACGCTGAGTCTTGCTGCGTGGATGATTTCATGAATTTGGTTCAGACCCTCGTTCCCGTAGAATCCGGATTTTTCGTTCAGTCGGTGCGCCTCGTCTGCGAGAACGACACCGATGGCGTTTCTGGGGGTGTCAACATAGGTACCGGAACCCTTGAACATATTGTCAATGCAGCTAATAGTTCTATGACCTTTTAGCTTTCTTTTATATACGTCACGCGGGGCGCTGTTTTTCGAGCAGTATTGTGCGAAAACTCCCTCTTGAGTGAGCCTGGCAAGCAAGTTGATGGCAATAACCGTCTTTCCCGTGCCCGGACCACCTGTTGCTATGAGAACTCGCTTTTTGCTATCTTTCTCGCATTGGCGAGAAAGCTCCATCACGCGTTCGAAGATGACTTTCTGCTCGTCGATCATGTTGAACTCAGGGTTGTTATCGATCATGCCTACGATGGCATCTTGTAGGCTCTTCGAAGGCTTGATTCGACCGTTGTCGATCTCGTACAGGATTTCTCCGTCATCGCCTTCTTTAAGGACGCGCTTAATATAGTCGCGCAATTTCCTAACGTCGCCTTTGGCGAACGCGGGCGCAACTTCGAGATAGTCCTCATACGCGGGGTCGTAAAGGGGGTCATTCGCTGTTGCGCGCAGGTAATTGTGCAGGTAGGCGCACGGCCACAGTTGAACTTTCTCCACCTGGGTGTATTCGTTGTAATCGCGAATCATTTGTGCGTAGCTCCACGCTTGGTAGGAGGGATGCACGACGCGTCGATTGGCGCCTCCCGTAAAAGTCTCAACGAGGCCGTCCAGGCCGTCGACTTTCTTGATCTCGCTCCATTGTTTCAGCTCCACGATCACCACATTCGCAGTTTTGGATTCATCGTAGCCAGAGATAAGGAAATCGATGCGCTTAGATGTATTTGGGAGGTTGTATTCGATGGCTACGCCGGAGTCGTTCGGGATCGCCTCGTCGTTCAAAACTTTGTACATGTACTCAAGGGAGTTAACCCAGGACCTGAATTCTGCTTCGCCAGTTTTGCGATGCATTTTGTCGAGGATGTTGTCACGAATGGTGTATGCGATGGTGTCGTCTACGACTTCGGTCATGAAGTCGGCTTTGCTTCCGTTGTAGATGATCATGGTCACGGCTCCGTATGCTTCATCGCATCAACTTCCAAACTATTTAAAGTATATCTTCATGCGGTGTGGCTGATCTCACCGGGTTTCCGATTGTGCTTATCGTCGGGAGAGCGTCACCGCTCTATCCTTTCCAGACGTACCCTGTCGCAGGGCCGGCTCTCACCTTCTGGATTTTACCGCCTGTCAACAGATCCGATAAGGCGCGATCGATGGTGGTCTGGCTGATGTCCGGGCATGCTGCGGCAATGTCGCGCTTGGTCACCTTGCCGACGGAGCTGCGCAGCTCCGCCTTCACGCGCTCGGCCTTGGTGAGCCTGGTGTCTACCACTGCGCAGACGCGTTCCTCGAACTCGCGATAGGTAGCCAGGATAGTGCCCAACATGTAGCGCACGAACGGACCAGGGTCGTTTCGGCCCTCGTGCCATCCTTGCGAGCTCGCTGCCAAGGCGTTGTAATGCGCGTTCTTGGTGCGCTCGATCTCTTTCTCGATGGAGACAAACTTGTCAGTCATGTAACCCGCCTTGTACAGCAAAAGTAGGGTAAGCAGCCTGGACATGCGTCCGTTGCCATCGTTGAAGGGATGGATGCAGGTAAAGTCGAACACGAATAAAAGAGAGATAAGCAACGGGTCTATAGCCTCGCTCGCAACGGCGTCGCGATAGCCGGCTATCTCCTCGTCGCGGGAGCGCAAATCCGAATTCTCGGACATGATTTGTTGCGGGCGCCTATCGCCGGTGCGTATGCCCTCGATGTGGTTTGAGGCCACGGTTGACTGAACCTTGGCAACTTACGTCAGGGCATCAAGGACATCTGTCTTGGCGTTGAGGTAAAGCGCCTGCCGTCCCTTGTATTCATGGTCCGCCGCGAGCAGTCCCGCAGTCTCCGGCGTTAGCAAGCCTTGCGGCATCCGTGCGTAGTCGAAATGCCCCATGTTCGCTCCCTATCTGCATCACCTATAGTTTAATCTGCATCATGTTGTAACAATTGATGCAGACATATCACAGATGGGGTAGATTGATGCATTGTTTTGCCGACGGTTTGTAGAGCTCCTTGAATCCAATCGAATTTGCAGCTACGGAGTGATTGCAATGCGATGGGATTCAAGCATAAGGTTCGCTTTCTGCGACTGCTTTTCGGTGACTATTTTGAGTGTTACGAATGTGATAGCGGCAGGTTGCTGGCGAAGGGCAGCGCACTGTTCAAATCAGCATCTTTCTGATTTTCTTTAGGTGGTTCTTTTTGAAGCTGCCGAACGCGCCGAAAAACCTGTCGTCGGTCTTGGTCTGCACTTTGGCATCGAATTTGAGCGCGGTGAGCTCGAGCGTGCAGATTAGATCCGCTGCTTGGGCGAGCCTATAGTCTTTTGGGCAGCCGTCTTTGTACATTACGGCGTTGGATGCTAGGGCATACTCGATTGCATCGTGCGGGGACTTGGTGACAATGTACTGCCCGTCATCGTAGTAGACCTTTACCTTGTCGAAACGCTGTAGGTATTCCAGGTTGTCGAAGATCAGGTTGACTACATCCTTTTTCATTCTTGTGATGAGCGCCGCGTCGTTTTTGAAATCGCTCTTTTCGTAGGAGAAGGTGTGGTACATGATGGGCATATGCTGAAGCATCGTGAAGAATGCCTGCAGAAGGCGCTTCCTGTCCTGGATGTCCATCCCTTCGTAATCGTCGTGACCGTTCAGCAGTGGGGAGGTGTGCAGCGGAATATCTGGCAGTCTCTTGTCATGCAAGGCGTGTTCATAAAGTTCGATCTGCTTATCGATGCTGGAGTTCTGCTCGTGGAAGACGAGGGTTAAAAGATAGTATTTCGACTCAGTGCCGCTTTCACCGGACTCGTCGACGAACAGGCTTATCTCGGGCATCGGCACCTTCTGATAAAAAAAATCGCCGGGGGACAACCCCCGGCTCCTGGAAGCCCTTCCTTTCGGAAAGACCTTCTCTATTATCTCAAAGAGAGAAGGTTCATGCAAGATCGCCAAGCCGTAAAGATTGCCCTGAGGATGCCAAACGAAAAGCCCCTGTCCCGTTGGTACGGGTCAGGGGCTTGGGATCGCTTAATATCGGCTGATATGCTCTATTCCCATTCAATAGTTAGAAACTATCTCCAGTTTGTTCCAGTTTGCCGCAGTTTGCTCCAGTTCGTCCTATTTGCATCCAGTCT
>CAKUNS010000040.1 GCA_934668515.1 uncultured Eggerthellaceae bacterium | reverse complement strand
GGTGGCGGTATGCATGCAGAACTGGTTCAGGTATTCCGTCATTCTTGTTTTGCTCCTTGTGTTTCGCGTCTTTATGCGAAGACGCACTTCAAACCTGTTTAGTTTACCTCAAAACCTCGTGCACCATGGAAAGATCAACCTCGCGCTCGTCGTGTGTGGCCATGTTGCGAAGGGTTGCCGCACCCTTGGCCACTTCGTCGGGGCCCAGGGTGATGATGTATTCGGCCTCAAGCTTGTTGGCAAGCTTGAACTGGCTTTTCAGGCTGCGTGCCTGATGCGACATATCGCAGGCGATGCCGGCGTCGCGGCACTTCTGGATAAGGGCGAAGGCGTTGGCGCGCTGGGCGTCTTCAACGCAGGCAACGAACAGCTTGCAAGCGGAGGGTGCTTTGAACTGCACGCCTGCGGCTTCCAGCGCGATGGCGCAGCGCTCGAAGCCCAAGGCGAAGCCGAAGCCCGGGGTGGGGCGGCCGCCAACTTCCTCGCACAGCTTGTCGTAGCGTCCGCCACCGCCGATGGCGTTCTGGGCGGAGTTGCTGTCAAGGGCCTGCACCTCGAAGACGGTGCGCGTGTAGTAGTCAAGGCCGCGGACCAGCTTGTGGTCCTCGGTGTAGTTGATTCCTGCGGCGTCAAGGTAGCTTTTCACGGTGGCGTGATGCTTCTTGCAATCGTCGCACAGGTAGTCGGTGATCTTGGGAGCCGCGTCCATGACGTGCTTGCAGCCCTCTTCCTTGCAGTCGAAGGCGCGCAGCGGGTTGATGTTGGCGCGTTCCTTGCAGGTTTCGCACATCTCGGATTCGTGCTGCGCCATGTACTCGCGAACGGTCTCGCGGTACTTGGGACGGCAGTTCTCGCAGCCCATGGAGTTGATCAGCAGCTCCATGGATTCGCTGGGGATGCCGATGGCTTCGTAGAAGCGCATGAGCATGATGATTCCCTCGGCGTCGATGGAGGGCTCGTCGGCGCCCAGGCACTCGATGCCCACCTGGTTGAACTGGCGGTAGCGGCCCTTCTGTGGACGCTCGGCGCGAAACATAGGGCCTGCATACATCAGCTTGACCGGTGCGGAGCCCTGGGGAACCAGGTCGTGCTGGACGATGGCGCGGACGACGCCGGCCGTTCCCTCGGGACGCATGGACAGCTTGGATTTATCTTTGATATGGCCGCCGCCAAGCAGCGTTTCAAGATTCTTGCCCGAGATGGCGGTGAACATCTCCTTCGAGACGACGTCGGTTGCCTCGCCGATGCCGCGTACGAAGAGCGTGGTTTGCTCGATGATCGGCGTGACGATGGGCTGGTAGCCGTAGGCGCCGAAGACGCGACGCGCCGTTTCTTGGAAGTGGTTCCAGAACGCCGCCTCTTCGGGCAGCATGTCCTTGGTTCCCTCGGGAAGTTGAATTGCCATATCGAATACCTCGTGATCGATGGATCGTGGTCGTGATTTTGATCTGTCTGACCTTGGCTTTTTCCGTTGCGCGGGTGCGCGTGCGGGCTAGGCGGCGTCTGACCGATCGCGATCACGATAGAAACCGTTCCATTCTAAAGCAAAACCCGCAGACGTGCGGCGATCTGGCGCGATGGGAAGAGAAATCGCACAGGGCGCTGTTGCGGCAAAAGATGGGCCCCGTTCTTGAGAGAGAGGGGCCAGTGAAGGCTGGGGTGCATTTGTAAGGGGAATCGGGGGCGGCATCTAGATGTATCGCGAAGCGCGGTTGAAGCGCAAGCCTAGTTGGGCGCCGGTTCCGACTGGGCTATGCCGAAGCGGCCCGTGCGGTCCTGAGAGCCGTGGTCGAGCAAGCTGAACCTGCACCCCAAACCCTTCATGCAGTTAACGGTGAAACCGTTCAGGCGAACGATTGCCTTCGCTTAATGCGGAACTACTCTGTTCGGCGAGGGGTTGTCCACAAAAGCCTTGCCGACAACGAACAGCTTGCATCGACCTGGCACTATGATAGCTCGTCCGATCCGTCTAGTTATGGCATACGTGGGTATTGCAATGGGCTGAAAAGCGACAAATGATCGTTAACGTGGCTTCGGATTGTCGAGGTGCAATCCTGAAGACGTCGAACGGCGTCCGCGGCAAGCCTTAAGACCACGTTCGAAACCGCTATACTCCTTCTGGGGTATAGCGGTTTCTTCATTTGAAAGGACGTTGGATGACCGAGTACCGAACCGTTGTGGTTAGGGGCGCGAAGACCGTCGCGGAAGAGCGTCGTGAGAAAGCGGTTCTTGTTGGCGTGGACCGTCCTGGCTTGCGCTGGCCTGTTGAGTCGTCCCTTGCCGAGCTAGAGCGTTTGGCCGACACGGCGGGTGCCGACACGGTTGGGGTGGTTACCCAGAAGCTGGACACCTTGAATCCCCGAACGTTCGTTGGAAGCGGCAAGGTTGAGGAGATCGCCGAGCTTTGTCGTTCGACTGAAGCCGACCTGATCATTTTCGACGACGAGCTTACTCCGTCTCAGCAGTCCAACCTGGAGAAATCGGTTGATCGCAACTTGAAGGTGATCGACCGCACCGCGTTGATCTTGGACATCTTCGCTTTACATGCCACCAGCAAAGAGGGTCGGTTGCAGGTTCGCTTGGCTCAGAATCAGTACCTGCTTCCCAGGTTGCGCGGCATGTGGGCGCATCTGGCGTCGAATCGCATGGGCGGCGTTGGCAGTCGTTTCGGCGAGGGCGAGAGCCAGCTTGAGATCGACCGCCGTTTGGTGCGCAAGCGAATCACCAACATCAAGCGCGAATTGGCGCATCTTTCCGAAGTGCGCGCGCTGCAGCGCGAAAGCCGCTACGAAAGCGGCATGTTTAAGGTGGCGCTTGCCGGTTATACCAATGCGGGTAAATCCAGCTTGCTGAACAGGCTGACCGATGCCGACGTGCTTGCTTACGACAAGCTGTTCGCAACGCTTGACTCGACCACGCGCAAGTTCGAGCTGCCCGAGGGGCGCGAGATCATACTGACCGACACGGTCGGTTTCATCAAGAAGCTCCCCACGACGCTGGTTGAGGCGTTCAAGTCGACGCTGGATGAGATCACCGGGGCCGATTTGATTCTTCATGTGGTGGATGCGTCTTCGGACGAGTTCGAAGACCAGATCGTTGCCGTTAACGAGGTGCTTGAACAGATCGGCGCCCAGGCGCTGCCGCAGATCCTGATATTCAACAAGTGCGACTTGCTTTCCGAGGAGCGCCAAGCGCAGCTGCGTACCGAATACGGCGCTTTAACGGTTTCTGCCAACACGGGGAAGGGGATTGACGAGCTGATCGAGCGCATCGCGCAGATGGCGGCTGCGCAAGACGAGCAAGTCGATGTCCTGATTCCATATCAGCGCGGCGACTTGGTTTCGAAGGCTCATGAGCGCTGCCTTATTGTGAGCGAAGAGCACACGGAAGACGGCACGCGCATCTCGATGATGATTCCAAAGGCATTCGCAAGCGACTTCGAGGCGTTTCGGGCTGAGTAACGATTAGCGACGCTTCGCGGTTCGGGGCGGGGTGACCCCTGTCGTTTCGGGCGTGGGCCTTGCCGCCTCAGCGCGGCCTTAAGCGTTAAGCGGCGGCTTCACCGCGGTCGGTTTTCACTACGAAACCGAAGTAGATAATATGCGCAATCCATACAACGGCAAGGACGACCCTGCCTACGGGGACGTTGCTCATCAGGACGAAGCCAATGGTCAAAAGAAGCGTGACCGGCGCGAGGATGGTCAGCTTTGCTCTCGGGGTCATCGATTTTTTGGTGACGTACCCTTCCAATACATTCTTATAAAGCTTGGTGCCTTTGAACCATTGGTTCAGGCGTTCGGAGCTGCGTGCGAAGCAGAAAGCCGCAACTAGAATGAACGGTGTTGTGGGCAAAAACGGAAGGACGACCCCCACCATAGCAAGGGTGAAGAACAGGAAGCCGCCTGCCGCCCAAAGGGTGTGGCGAAGCTTGGAACTGCCTGAATGCTGCGCGCGGTACGCCTGGTGCGAGCCGTTTGCATGCTGCGAGGATGCTTCACCCAGCTGGTCGAATGCGTCTCGGTCGATCGTCGCTGCTGGCCTGCTCATCGCTGCACCCTCTAACGTTATCTGCGGTTAACAAACTAAGGTTAGTCTAACAAGTGGATTCACCAAAGGCAACTTCTTGGCGTGAAAAATGCACAGGTGCTGTGCAGCCGAGATGCCAGACGGGCGGCGTGCGTGGTACTCTTTGCTTGGACTTTTATACAAGCGACAGAAGGAACTCTCATGCAGCTGGAAACCCTTGGCTTCGATGCCCCTGAAACCGCCGACATCGAGCAGGCTCGCGCGACTCTTCTTTCTATCGAAGGTGCAACCTGTGTGGCTGTTCGCGATGGCGAAACGGTGATCAGCTGCGAGCACGGTGTGAAGCCATTGCTGCAATGGATTTCAGAGGGACGCAGTTTCGAGGGTTGGTCTGTCGCCGATAAGGTTGTGGGCAAGGCGCCGGCGCTTTTGTATGTCCAGCTAAAGCCAGCTGCCATTTTCGCAACGGCGATGAGCGGCGATGCGCGCGACGTTCTGCTTTCGCACGGGATCGCCTGTGCCTGCGACGACTTGGTCCCCTACATCGTCAACCGCAAGGGGGATGGGCAGTGTCCCATGGATGCCTCTGTCGTTGGCATTTCCGACCCGTTTGAGGGTGAGCAGGCTATTCGCGAAACCGTTCGCCGTATGGCTGCTTCACGCGGATAGCGAGTGGTGCGCGCTGCGGCGGGCGACCGTATCGCGTGACAAACGAGGCGGTGCGCTGCGGTGGGTGACCGCGTCGCGCGGCAAAAAGTGAACAGGGACCCTTTGATGTTCACATGCCCCGACTTCAAGATAGGCAATGTCAAAAGCGAGCGCATGCAAGAGCTCTTCGCGGAACGCAAAGTTTTATCTTGGAGGTAATTGAACATGAGTCCCTTGCTTATCATCGCATCCACCGTTATTTCCCTTGCACTTGTTGCGTACACCATCGGAGTTTTTTCCGAGCGCCGCGCCGGCGAGCTGAAGCCCGCACACCTTGCTTTTTTCTGGCTGGGCCTTGCCTGCGACACGACCGGCACCACCATCATGACCATCATGGCTCAGGGCAGCGGCGGCGCGATCTCTCCGCTTCACGGCATTACGGGCCTTCTGGCAATCGTCCTGATGCTCTTCCATGCCGGTTGGGCAACGTACGTCACTCTTCGCGGTAACGCGAAGTCGCGCCACAGCTTCCATTTGCTGAGCATCTGCGTGTGGTTGGTCTGGCTTGTTCCTTATTTCGTTGGCATGCTGGTCGGCATCCCGGTTTTCCATGTAAGCGACGGTTTCGCAGTTGCCTTCGCCGCAGGTGTGGTTGTTGTTCTGGCGTTCTTCCTGCTGGCTACCAAGGGCCGTGGACACAGGGCGTAAGGTGCCATCGCTCGATGCGCTACGAGGCTCGGCTTCGTAGCGCATTTCGGGTTTGAGGGCGACGCTGTTCTTGAAGCTGCTCGAGGCTGAAAGCGATCGTTTGATGACGTCGGTATCTTTGAAATATGTAGGTTCAGCCTGATAACCCAACGGATTCATGCTGAGTAATATCATTAGTGAAACGAAATTGTCAGTAGGGAGAAACGATATGTTCAAAGTTTCGAAGCGCACCCTTCTTTTTGTGGCTGGTTTGGTTTGGCTTGCTGCCGGCGTGAACATCGCCCGTCTTGGTTTCTTGTCGGTTGGTCAGGTTGATCCTGTTTTTATCTGGGCCATCGTCATCGGCGCCATCGTTGTGTTCACAATGTTCCACATGAACATCTTCTCTAAGATGGTGGGCAAGCATTCTAATCGCATTGCCAATTACGAGGCCGACAAAATCGCCATTTGGCGTTTCTTCGACAAAACGGGTTACATCATGATGGCCATCATGATGACGGGCGGCATCTCACTTCGCGCCTTCGGCTTGGTTCCTGCCTGGTTCGTTGCTTTCTTCTACACGGGCTTGGGCATTGCGCTGGCTCTTTCGGGTGTTAGCTTCCTGATTCGCTTCGTCCGTCGCGGCAACCGTCCGGCTCCCTGCCCGCTGAATTTCCGCGCTTTTTCGCGTGAGGAACAGTAAGGTTTCGCGCGCATCTTGCTGTGAATTGATTGAGCGTTAACGAAACCGCTGCAACTGATTAAGCCCGCATGGCATACATACATGCCATGCGGGCTCTTGCTTGCGTGCGATTCGTGATGGGGGGGGCGCGGCATCGCGCGGCGCCCGAGTTAGTTCGCGCCGCGCGCAAGTTGCTCCTAGCTGGTCTTGGGGCCAGAGCGGGTCTTGCGAATCGTTTCTTATCGCAAGACCCGCCGTCTTGCCTTGCTGCGCCCTAGATTGCGTCGAATTCGCGAAGGAGCTTGCCCACGTCGGTTCCGTCGATCTTCTTCAAGGCAATCTCGAGCGCCTTCTTTTCAATGAAGGGGAGCTTCATATCGGTGATGGGCTTGCCGTCGCGCAGCTT
Organism: uncultured Eggerthellaceae bacterium; assembly: GCA_934668515.1. Taxonomy (GTDB): domain Bacteria; phylum Actinomycetota; class Coriobacteriia; order Coriobacteriales; family Eggerthellaceae; genus UMGS1502. Next base: position 4,865 of record CAKUNS010000040.1, on the reverse strand, counting down.
CACGCTGCTCATAAGCAGGTTGCGTACATCGAAGACCGATCCCCAAACCTCCGGCACGCCGCGGTCCACGTCGCACAGGGTGTAGACCGCCTCCATGCCGGTGCGCATGGAGTACTCGGTGGTGAAGATGGTGTCGCGCGGGGTTTCGGCGAACTGGCCAAGGAAGGCGAAGTTGACTGCGCCGTCAGGCACGACGTCGGGTCGATCGCCTGCTTCGCGCGGCATGAAGAACGCGGTGATGTAGGGCATCATGACGGGCACTGTGTTGGCATGGTTCGCCGCCAGCTCGCAGATCTTGTCCTCGGGCACGCCCAGGTTATAAAGCCACTCTTGGCAGATTTCCTCACCGGTGCATTCACGCATCGGCTTTTTCACGAAGTCACCGGGCTTGTCGGTGAACAGGCCGTACACCCACACGCAAAGTTGGTCCTTGGGCTGGTCGCGGAACTGCTGCTGGCGGTTGATCGTCCAGCTCATCAGCCAGCCGGAATCCTCGCAGGTCACGATGCCGCCAGTAACCACGCGGCCGGTGAAGGGATCGCGATGGCAGATCTTTTGGATGTAGGGCGGGATCTCGCCGTCAAGTGTGGTGACCGTGGCGCTCATCCAGTTGCTCTTTTCGGGGTCCGAGCAGAATTTGTCAGGATGGCCGAAGCTGGGATCCTGCGCGGCGATGCGGCGCCACATATCCCAGCCGCCGCCGGGGCGGATCGTCGGATCCCACGCAGCGGGCCTGTCTTGAGCGCCGATGGTGGAGTTCTCGACGCAGCCGCCGTTGGTGATGAACACCAAATCGTTCTCGGTCAGATCGATGTTGCTGGTCTCGCCTTCGTGGGTAACCGTGATGCGGCGCGCGACCTTCTTCGTGTCGGTGCTAGCGGGGTTACGCGCGAAGGCCGCCTGCTGGATGCGCTGGATGGTGTCTTGGCCGGTTCCGGTGACGGCGCGCTTGGGGCCGTTTCCTCCGCCGATCTCGAAGACGACGTTCTCGACTTTGGTGTTGAAATGGAACTGGACGCCTGCAGCCTCAAGGTAGTGCTGCATGGGCAGGATCATCGATTCGTACTGGTTGTAGCGCGTGAAGCGCAAGGCCGAGAAGTCGGGCAAGCCGGCGATATGGTGGATGTAGCGGCGGATGTAGAGCTTCATCTCAAGGGCGGAGTGCCAGTTCTCAAAGGCGAACATGGTGCGCCAGTACATCCAGAAGTTCGAGTTCAGGACTTCGTCGTCGAAGAAGTCGGTGATGGGGCGGTTGTAAAGTTCCTCGTCGGGCGTGAAGAACAGCGTCATGATCTCCATGGCGGCCTTGTCGGAAAGGCCGAACTTGCCGTCGGTTCCGCCGTCATGGCCGCGATCTTTGGTGGAGCGGCACAGCGAATAGTTGGGGTCTTCCTTGTTCAGCCAGTAGTACTCATCAAGAACGGTGATGCTGGGGTCTTCGATGGAGGGGATGGAACGGAAGAGGTCCCACATGACCTCGAAATGGTTGTCCATTTCGCGACCGCCGCGCATGACGTAACCGATGCCGGGTAGCTCGATGCCGTCGCATGCGCCGCCAGCTACGGGGTCTTTCTCGAGAATATGGATGTGATCGCCGGGCATCTGTGCATCGCGCACCAGGTAGCAAGCTGCAGCCAGGGCGCCGAGGCCCGTGCCGACGATATACGCGCTTTTGTGATCGATGCCTTCCGGCTTTTTCGGATGTGCGAACGCTTCGTAATTTCCGCTGGAGTAATACATGAGAACCCTCCCATTTTTTTTCGTGTGCGGACGTTCAAAGGAAAGCGGGTTTCTTGCTTTGCGGGTTGCCCCATGGCGGTTCTGTTTTAGCGGGTTCGGTCGATTGGCCGACCCCGTCGCGAAAGCTCCGATGGGATCATTCGCGGGGTTCACCCTGCTTACCTTGTTGGGCTCGTGCCCTTTCCTGCATTATGGGAGAGCGTTGGGCGCCTAGCTATGATCAGGCATTTCGTTTTGATCAGTTTCTTATCATTCGGGCGCGATTGTAAGGACGGGGGTTACGGTGCGGTAACGCGGCGTTGACGAGGATATGGAGGAATGGGTTCAGAATCGGCGTTGGAAGCGTGATGGATTGCATGTTGGGGGAACGTGGGCACGCGGTATCGTGAAGCGCCGCTGCATGAAGCAAGAAGCGTTTTTTGGAACGAGGGTGTTGGGGCAGTGCGGGCGCTAGATATGGGCGAAGCGGGAGAGCGCGGTGGAGGCGGCGCCTTCTAAGATAAGGGCGACGCGTCGCGTAAGGGCTTCGGGATTGTCGACCATGCCGTTGCCGATCCATTCAAGGGTGACGCCCGAAAGGGCATGCGCATAGAAGTCCGAGATGAACGTGCGGTCGCGCTCGGCGACGCGTGCGCTTCCCGGATCGTTGTCAACCACGCCCGAGATGAGCCTGCGCGTGGCGGGAAGAAGGAACCTCTCCACGCGATCGCGGCTGACTTCGCGGTAGATGGCCATGATGAACTGCTTGTTTTGAAGGAGCTCGTTCAATACGTTGAGATAGCCCTCTTGCCAAGTGGACACCGTTTGGCACCCGGCGATTGCGCGCTGGGCATCTTCCTCAAGCGACCATTCCATCAGGTCGTAGATGTCCTTGAAGTGGTAGTAGAACGTCATGCGGCTGATGCCGCAATCCTGCGCGATGTCAGCGACGGTGATTTTCGCAAGCGGTTTGGTGGACAGCTGCCGTTTGAATGACTCTTCAAGGGCGCGCTTGGTCAATTGGCTGGTCATTCATCGCCTCCGCGTTGGGTTTCACGTTGAAGCTCGCGTTGGCGCTTTCGTCTTTCTGCGGCTCCTGCTTCCATTTCTTTTGCGATCTCGTCCATTTTCGCTTCAACGCCGCTTTGAATGCCGAAAAGCGTTCGCCCGCTCGAGAAGCGTGCCGGCTCGTCGCCACGGATTTGTGCGCCGAGCTGGTCTTGGATGCGTTTCCATTTGCGGTCGAAATCGTCCATGAGCTTCTTCTTGTCGGTTTCGTTTCTGCTTATGATAGCGCGATCGGCTGTCGCGTATGGGGTTTATTCGTCGTGGCTTTATGAGGGACGGGGTTGCACGTTGGTACCGATATACTATAATTCGTTGTCATCATGAGCATCTTGCATGGGGCAAGGCGGCGCCAAGTTCCGAACCTGGTCAGGTCCGGAAGGAAGCAGCCATAAGGGACCGCTGACGAGCGCCCTGTCCCATACAAGATGCTTTTTATTTTGCGCCGGCCGCCTGGGCTCGTTCCAAGGCGCGAATTTCCCGATGACAATGCAGGTGAATCACCCTCTGCTCACGTGAAAGGGCCTTGCGTTTCATGGGTATCGTAGATTTCTTCGTCAAGCTTTTGTCTGATCCCCGCTCATTCATTGCGGGATGGATCATCTCGTTGGGCGCCGTGTGGGTGTACACCCCGCTGTTCCTGATCGTGTTCGTTGAAACCGGCTTGGTGTTCTTCCCGTTCCTTCCCGGCGACTCGCTTCTGTTTGCGGCCGGCGTATTCTCGGCCGATGGTGGTGGCCTTCATTTGTGGGCCACGCTGCTGGTTTTCTACGCGGCGGCCATTTTGGGCAACACGTCCAACTACTGGATCGCGCGTTTCTTCGGCAAGCGCATCATCGACTCGGGCAAGGTCAGCGCGCTTACGCCCGAGCGCATGCAGAAGCTTGACGAGTTCTTCGAGCGTTTCGGCGGCCTTACCATCGTCATCACGCGCTTCATGCCGTTCTTCCGCACGTTTGCTCCGTTCATTGCGGGCACGGGCCACATGAATTTCGCCAAGTTCACGCTGTTCAACTGCATCGGCGGCATCTCGTGGGTCAGCCTGTTCGTGCTGGTCGGTTACTTCTTCGGCGGCGTTCCGTTCGTTCAGCAGCATTTCGAGATCATCGTTTTGGGCATCGTCGGCGTGTCGGTTCTGCCCGCCATCATCGGTGCCGTCAAGGCTGCGCTTGGCAGCAAGAAGAAATAAGTCAGGGGATGCAAGATCATGGCCGAGGCACTTTATAGAAAATATCGTCCGCAGATCTTCGAGGACGTGGTGGGGCAGGAGCCCATCGAGCGCACGCTGAAAAACGCCATCGCTCAGGACAAGGTCAGCCACGCTTACCTGTTGTGCGGTCCGCGCGGTACGGGCAAAACCACCACGGCGCGCCTGATCGCGAAGGCGCTTTTGTGTGAGAGGGGCCCGACGCCCAGCCCCGACGGCACGTGCGAGGATTGCCAGATGATCGCTGCTGGCACGCATCCCGACGTGTACGAGTTGGACGCGGCAAGCCGCACCGGCGTCGAGAACGTGCGCGAGGAGATCATCAACCGCGTTCAGTTCGCGCCTACGCGCGGCAAGTTCAAGGTTTACGTCATCGACGAGGTTCACATGCTGTCCACGCCGGCGTTCAACGCGCTGCTGAAGACGCTTGAGGAACCGCCGAGCCACGTGGTTTTCGTTCTGTGCACCACCGATCCGCAGAAGGTTCCCGAAACCATCCTCTCGCGCTGCCAGCGCTTCGACTTCCGTCCGATTTCGCCCGAGGCCATGGTGTCGCGCCTGGGCGCCATCTGCGTTTCAGAAGATGTCGAATTCGAAGGCGAGGCTCTTGATCTTATCGCGCATCGCGCTGAAGGCGGCATGCGCAACGCGCTCACCTCTCTTGAGCAGATCATCGCGTTTGAGGACGGCAAGGTCACGCTTGCCGGCGCCGAGCGCATTTTGGGCACCATCGATTCGAACGACATGGCTGAGATCATCAACGCCATTGGCAAGCGCGACGTGGCGGCATGCTTCCGCTGGGTTGCCACGTGCGTTGAGTCGGGTACCGACCTTTCTCAGTACGCGCGCGACATCGCCGAGCATGTGCGCAATA
>CAKUNS010000039.1 GCA_934668515.1 uncultured Eggerthellaceae bacterium | reverse complement strand
GAAGTGGGGAAGGCCCTTCGCCCGATCATCGCACAAGCTAAGGGTCGCGTCGTCATCGCATCATTCGCCAGTCATATCCACCGTCTTCAGCAAATCTGCGATGCCGCCGTGGACAATGGCCGCAAGGTCGTCGTCACCGGCAGGTCCATGATCCAGAACACCGACATCGCCCGTAAGCTTGGCTACCTGAACGTCGACGACAAGGACCTCGTCGATGCATACGAGCTAAAGGGTATCCCACCCGAGAAGATCGTCGTCATGTGCACCGGCTCTCAAGGCGAGCCGCTGTCGGCGCTTTCCCGAATCGCAGGCGGTCTGCACAAGACCATCACCATCGAGGAGGGCGATACCGTCATCATCTCCGCCACGCCCGTTCCCGGCAACGAAAAAGCGGTCACGCGCATCGTGAACCTTCTTTCGAAAATCGGCGCGGATGTTTACGACAAGTCTCGAGCGATGGTTCATGTTTCCGGCCATGCCTCGTCAGAAGAGCTCAAACTGGTGCTCTCGATCGTGAACCCGAAGGCATTCATGCCCGTCCACGGCGAATCACAGCATCTGCGCGCTCATGCCAACCTCGCAATCGCAACCGGCGTTCCCGAAGAGAACGTCTTCGTTCTTGAGAACGGCGAATCCCTCGAACTCGATGGGAATGGCGTCAGGATCGGCGATACCGTTCAAAGCGGTGTCGTTTACGTCGACGGCCTTTCTGTTGGCGACACTTCTCAAGACGTTCTCGACGACCGCGTTAAGCTTGGCGCTCAAGGTTTCGCTGTTGCCAGTGCCGCCGTCTCGTTTACGCGCAACAAGCTTGTCGGCAACGTCGACGTCGAGATGCACGGCATCACGGGCGGTGACGATCCTTATATCGTTGAGGAACTTCGCAACGCCATTGAAAACGCCATGCGAAAGGGTCTCGAGAAAGGCGCCATCGAAAAAGACCTTCGCAAGCTTGGTCGCGATGCTATCCTCAATTTGCTTTGGGATCGCATCAAACAACGCCCCATGGCCATCATGAGCATCATCACCGTCTAAGATATCCTTTTGAAATCGTCGGGCAAATGGCGCCGTCTGCACTATTTGCCCGAACCCAGAAACGTAGCAATTAAACGCAGTACCAAAGGAGCAGGTTTGGCTCGTTCCACGAACAGCACTCGTGAAGGAAACAAGCAGCGCAAAAGCACTCAAACGAAGAAGCGTCAAACCGCGCAAGCTTCAAGGAACTCCCGCGCATCTTCTCCTTCCGACAAAAAAGCACAGCGCGCGACGAAAAACGCAGCTCCTGTTCAACAGGAGCTCGATTTCTCTCGCGAACCCATCATGGACGAATCGACGCGTCGGAATGTCGCAGGTATCGTATTCATCGTAGCCGCAATCGTTTTGATGCTCATTGTCTTAGTGCCTTCCGGTGGCATGTTCACTTCCTTTGCCAGCCAGGGTTTTCGGCTTTTGCTCGGTATAGGTGCATATGTCTTGCCTTTGCTTCTTATCATCGTGGGCATTACGTTCATTGCCAAATTCGACGAAGAGCGCATCTCAGCTCGCGCGACCATCGGCCTTGCACTGATATTCGTGGCGGCACTGGGACTGTTCGCGACATTCACGCCGCTTTCCCTTGGCGATGCTACCGTTCCCAGCACGCTTTTCAGTAATGCGCAACTAACCGCGCGAGGCGGTTACGTCGGCGCCGCTCTTGCGTGGATCGGCCTTTCTCTCATGGGCCTTCCCGTCACCGTGGTCATTTTGGGCGGCGTGATTGCAGTTGGGCTAGCCATCATCGGTTTTTCGGTGACCAACCTGATAGAGTCGATTGCCGAAAAAGCCCGCGCGCGACATGCCGCAGAAGAAGAGCAACTTGGTGTTTTGGGCGCGAACCCGTACGAGAATGCCGCTCCCACGCCCAACCGCGATAGGGTAGAAGCCTCAACGCGCGAATCTCTTCAAACTCGCCCGCTTTCTCGACTGGGCACCGCTGAAGGGCAGGGGCAATCGCGTGCTCTCACTCGACGACTCAGCGATTTCGCGCGCACAACCGATGAAACCGAAGAAATCTCAAGCCGAAAAAACGAAAGCAACGCCAAGAAAAAGGATGATTCCGTTACTGCAGCTAAAGGCAGCAACAAGTCTAAGAACACTGGCGAAGACGGTTTCAAGCTTCCCGATTTCGAACTTCTGCACGTCAGCAAGCCAACGAAACGCACAAAAGCTATGGAAGCCGAACTTGCCGAGACCGCTGCGAATCTGCAGCGCACGCTCGAGGACTTCGGAATCCTCGCACAGGTTGTTGACTGGGTTGCTGGCCCAACCGTCACGCTGTTCGAAGTTGATTTGCCCCCAGGTGTTCGCGTCAGCAGGATCACTGCGCTCAACGACGACATCGCTTTGGCGCTTGCAGCGCCCGGCGTTCGTATTTTTGCGCCAATTCCCGGCACTCATTATGTCGGTATCGAAGTGCCCAACATCACACGCGAGAACGTATTGCTTGGCGACGTCCTGAAGTTTGCCGACGGAGGTCCGCTTGACATGGCCATCGGCAAAGACGTTGAGGGCAATCCCGTCGTCTGCGATTTGGCAAAAATGCCGCACTTGCTTATTGGCGGCACCACAGGCTCGGGCAAGTCGGTCGGCATCAATTCGATGATCATGTCGATGATCATGCGTGCGACCCCCGATGAAGTCCGCTTCATCATGATCGACCCGAAACGCGTCGAATTTTCACCTTACAACGGCATCCCACACCTCTACGTGCCTGTCGTAACCGAGGCCAAGGAAGCCGCGAGCGCTCTTTCTTGGGGCGTAGCCGAAATGGAACGTCGCTTGAAGGTCTTCTCAAAAGTCGGCGCTCGCAACATCGGCGAGTACAACGAAATGATCGACACTGGTGCGCTTGAAGACGAATCTGCCGCGAAACTTCCGTTCATCGTCATCGTCATCGACGAGTTGGCTGACCTTATGATGAACGTCGGCAAAGAAGTCGAATTCTCAATCAGCCGAATCGCCCAGCTCGCCCGTGCCGCCGGCATTCACCTAATCGTTGCAACCCAGCGTCCTTCCGCAAATGTGGTCACAGGCCTCATCAAGGCAAACATTACCAATCGTATGGCGTTCAACGTTGCATCCGGTTTGGACAGTCGCGTTATCCTGGACGTCTCCGGCGCTGAGAGTCTCATCGGCAAGGGCGACCTTCTTCTGTCCAAACCCGAATACGCGAAACCGCGGCGTATTCAAAGCTGTTGGGTTTCCCCTGAAGAGATCTCAGCGGTCGTTGAAGCCGTCAAATCGCAGGGCGAACCTGAATACCATTCCGAGATTCTCAAGACGAACCTCATTACCCTCGGCGATTCCATGCCTGACGGATCGGGAGGTAGCGTTACCGACGATGACCCTTTAATTTGGGATGCAGCCGACATCGTGGTTGCAACTGGCATGGGTTCGACATCCAATATCCAACGTAAGCTCAAAGTTGGGTATTCGAGAGCAGGTCGTATAATGGATATGCTCGAAGAAAAGGGCATTGTAGGACCCCCCAATGGTTCCAAACCGCGCGATGTTCTGGTTGATGCCTTGGAACTCGAGGCTCTAAGGGCTTTCGAGGACAACGATGCACAAGAATAGGAGGATGTGATATGGCTCAGACTACGTGCGGATCAGTCTTGCGTTTCGCTCGTGAGAAAAAGGGATACGGTCTTGAAACCGTTGCCCGCAGATTGCGCATTCGCCCTGACATCCTAGAAGCAATTGAAAACAACGACTTCAGCAGCATGCCGCCTCGCGGTTATACGCGTAACATGATCAACGCATATGCACGTTTCCTTGGGTTGAATCCCACTGAAATCGTGAACATGTATCTTGACGACGTCTCGGCTCATCAAGTCAAGAACGTGCGTGCTGCAAAAGACCCCCACACGAACTTCGAGATCGGTCACGAAAAACGCCTCTCCAGGAATCGCGACAGGGAAGCTGAAAAGACCTCGTCACGTGAATCTCGCGAGTCGAGGGATGCTATTCGTTCCAGCGAGCGAGCAGCGTACAATTCCGCTTCCGGCGGTTATCGCACACGCATGGGTCGCGATCTATACGACGACAGGACCGAGTATGCCCGAAGCGGCTATGGCGCAAGGAAGCACACTGAAAGCGAGCCATTCACTGACGAACCTGCTTTTTCGCGTGCTAAAAACGAACGAACTCCTTCAACAGACGCCTCCACCCGCAGTGACGGCACCACGCGCCGCCGCACTTCGCACCGCGGAGAAACCCCCAGCGTCTCACAGGGACTAACCACTGCATTCGGTGCCGTTGGCGGCGTAGCCAGTGATTTTCTTTCGAGCGCCTCTTCCCGCAAAAAAGGCCCTTCGTCTGTCAACAGCACGTACGGAAACATGTACGGCGGCCGCTCAAATAAAGGACTCGTCGAGCATATGCCTATCATCGTAGTTGCTGGCGTCGTGCTCATTATCTTGATCATCGTTCTTTCCATTGTCATCGGATCGCGTGGCAATGCTCAAACTGACGTTTCCACGCTTCCGGTTACCGGTATTTCCGATACCACTACTGAAGAAGACGAAGAAATCACACCGGTTAAGGAAGTAGCGCCGACCAGCGTAACGGTCAAATACGACGTAAAGAGCGGCCAGAGCGCTTATGTCGAGATCTTTGTCGACGACGGAGAAGCCCAGCCTCTGATGCTTACCGGCCCGACATCTCAAACCGTAGATGTTACCGGTAAGTGGACTATTGCTACCTGGGCAAAAGATGCCATTACCCTAACCGTTGATGGCGAAAAGGTCGACATGCAAACCAGCCAGGATTATGGCGGCATGTACGCATACACCGTTGACTTCAACAAGATCCTTGACGAATGGAACGCCACGCACAACACGAAAACCTCTTCGAATTCCAGCTCCAGCTCGTCAAGCTCGAACTCGTCAAACGCCACCGGCACTCCATCTTCAACGAGCAGCACCAACTAGCAGAAAGGCCCGAACATGGCTAAAGAATCCAGCTTCGACGTTGTTTCTTCCGTAGATATTCAGGAAGTCGACAATGCGTATCAACAAGCTAAAAAGGAACTTACTCAGCGTTACGATCTGAAAGACTCCGGCTCGAGCATTTCCTTCGACAAGCAGGCCAAGACCCTCACCGTCAAGGCACCCAGTGACTTCGTTGCCGGTCAGGTCACTGACATCATTGGCACCAAACTCGTCAAGCGCGGCGTCGACATGGGCGCCGTCAAGTGGGGAGCCTCTCAACCTGGCGCTGGTCAGTCCGTCTCCAAAACGGCAACCCTTGTCGACGGCATCGACAAAGACACCGCCGGCAAGATCAACAAAGACATCAAGGCTCAGAAACTCAAGGTTAAAGTCCAGATCGAAGGCGATAAGCTTCGCGTTTCGTCCGCATCCCGCGACACCCTTCAAGAGGTAATCGCATTCCTGAAGTCGCAGGACTACGGTCAACCTCTTCAATACACGAACTACCGCTAAGAGATCAGGAAAGCGATACTCTCCATGCCTTCAAATTCTATTGCGAACCGATCCGCATCTATCGCATTCATCACTATGGGATGCGCTAAGAACGAGGTTGATACCGCGAACATGATCGAAAAACTCGTCAATGCCGGATTCGCGATTCAAAACGATCCCGAATCCGCCGATGTCGTCGTGGTTAACACGTGCTCCTTTATTCAAGCGGCAACCGAGGAAAGCATTGATGCGGTTCTCGAAGTCGCAGGATACGATTCTATCTCCGCAGGAACCTCGAAGCTTATCGTTTCCGGCTGCATGCCCGCACGTTACGGAGAAGAACTCAAAGCCGAGCTGCCCGAAGCGTCTTCTTTCGTACCTTGCTCGAAGGAAGACGACATCGTTGAGGTGGTTTCAAACATCATCGACGCTTCGCTGCTTCCCCTTAAGACGGAAGTTCGGTGCGAATCGGCCCATAACTTCGCTCGCGTTGAATCCCCGCATGTTTTCGGCGCTAGCGCCTACGTGAAGATCTCTGATGGCTGCGATCGATTCTGCTCATACTGCGCAATCCCCTATATTCGGGGTCGCTATCATAGCTTCGAATACGAACAAATTCGCAACGATGTCGCAAACAGAATCAACGCAGGTGCACGCGAGATCATCCTTATCGCGCAGGACACCGGAAGGTGGGGGGACGATTTCGCCGAAAAGAAGACCTTGGCATGGCTGACGGGACAGCTCGCCGAGGAATTCACCCAGGCATGGTTCCGCGTTATGTATATCCAGCCCGAAGGCGTGACCGACGAGCTCATCAACGTCGTTGCCCAGCATGAAAACATCTGCAGTTACTTCGATATCCCGTTCCAACATGCAAATGCCGAACTTCTTCGCTTGATGAATCGTACCGGCTCTGCCGAAGAACATATTGACCTCATCAAGAAGATCCGCACGAGCATCCCCGCTGCAACCATTCGCACGACGCTTATCGCGGGATTCCCGGGCGAAACCGAAGACCAATTCCAAGAACTTCTTGATTTCGTTGCCGACTCCGACCTCGACTATATCGGCTCTTTTGCCTACTCCCGCGAGGAAGGAACGCGCGCCTATTCGCTTCCTGACCAAATCGACGAAGACGAGAAGACCGATCGAGCTCAGCAGCTTCGCGACCTATGCGACAACGTTTGCATTCCCCGCGTGGCCAATCGGGTGGGACAGCATGCTGAAGTCCTGATCTGCGGATATGAGGAAGATGGCCAATTATTCGGTAGGACCCGTTCTCAAGCTCCCGAGGTTGATGGCGTAACTTATCTTCCTGAAGGCGCAGGCAACATCGGAGATGTTGTGGAAGTCGTGATAGACGATTCCCTTTTGTACGAAATGGAAGGGTCTCTTGTCTAATGAAAACAAAACCGCAGTCTCAAAGCGCAAGCTCCCATAAAGACGACACCAACTGGACTATATCGAATATCATCACGCTCGCGAGAATCCTGCTTGTCCCGCTGTTCGTTGCAGTCATGGTTTGCCCGTGGCCGGAGTGGATCAACCTTCCGGAAATCGACATGAACATGAAGCGTTATATCGCTGCTGCCATTTTCATCCTGATTTCCGGCACCGACTGGCTTGACGGTTACCTTGCTCGTAGCCGCAACGAGGTAACCACCTTTGGAAAGTTCATGGACCCGCTTGCTGACAAGATCCTTGTTGCAGCAGCACTTCTCGTGCTTATCGAACTGGGATCTTTGCCCAGCTGGGTCGCGCTCATCATCCTTGCCCGTGAATTCATCGTCTCCGGTGTTCGCATGATCGCGGCTTCCGAGGGCGTCGTCATAGCCGCAAGCTATATCGGCAAATCGAAGACGGTCTTTCAGATGGTCGCTATCGTCATGTTCACCATCAAGGACACCCACATGGCAGGAACCGCTGCCGAAACATTCAGCGATGCGTTTTGGGTCGTGAGCTGGATCGTCATGATCATCGCCTTGGTGCTGACCATCGTTTCCATGATGGACTACCTGGTCAAAGCGCGAACACTCCTGGGATTCGGCTCGAAAGAGACAGCTTCAGACATCAGCAAAAGGTCCGTTGGCTACGGAGAATTAGGCGCGGCGGCAAAAGACCTCGTCGAATTCTCGATCGCTCATAACATCAAGCTTGCAACAGCAGAAAGCCTGACAGGCGGCATGATCTGTGCCTCGCTCACATCCATTCCCGGCTCGTCCGAAGTTGTCAAAGGTGGCGTCGCCAGCTACACCAACGAAATCAAGCATGATGTTCTGAACGTCGACGGGTCGCTTCTCAAGGCACAGGGCGCAGTTTGCGAGGATGTCGCACGCGAGATGGCGGATGGGGCTGCACATACCCTGAACGCAGACATCACTGTTTCCGTTACGGGAATCGCAGGGCCAACTGGCGCAGAGCTTGGTAAACCGGTTGGCACCGTGTTCATTGGATGTCACAGCCCACTGGAAACCTCTGTTGCTCGATTCCAGTTCGAAGGTGATAGGGAAGAAGTTCGACGCAAAACCACGCTCGAAGCTCTGCTTATAATGAAAAACGCCGCTTCGCAGATCGAATAGAATCGCCGTTAGATTCGCGTTTGAATCCGGTTCGAATAATTCGTTTAATCTGAAAGTGGATGTTTGACCACTGATTAGTGGTTGTAAGAACACTCAATTACATTCGAATCGCACAGTAGGGACGGATTTTGTTGACAGCAAACATCTGTTCGTATTAATATGCGATCATCGAATTGAAGGAGCACTGTATATGAGTGACGATAAAGACAAGATTCTAAAACTCACTACCGATCAGATTGAATCGAAGTTCGGCAAGGGCGCCATTATGAAGCTTGGCGATGGCGGCGCAGACCTCACCGTTGAGGCAATCCCCACAGGCTCTTTGGCACTCGATGCGGCTTTAGGCATTGGCGGCGTTCCCCGTGGCCGTATCGTTGAGATTTACGGCCCTGAATCAAGCGGTAAAACAACACTCGCATTGCAAATCCTTGCTGAAGCCCAGGCCCTTGGCGGCGTCGTAGCGTTCATCGACGCCGAGCATGCACTCGATCCGGTTTATGCAGCACGCATCGGCGTTGACATTGACGAAGTCCTCATCTCACAGCCTGACACCGGTGAGCAGGCGCTTGAGATCTGCGACATGCTCGTTCGTTCTGGAGCAATTGACTGCATCATCGTCGACTCGGTAGCAGCTCTCACACCACGCGCTGAAATTGAAGGCGAAATCGGAGATTCAACGGTGGGCCTCCAGGCTCGACTCATGTCACAAGCATTGCGCAAGCTTGCCGGTTCGCTGTCTAAATCATCCACAACTTGCATTTTCATTAATCAGCTGCGTGAAAAAATCGGAATCATGTTCGGCAACCCCGAAACCACCCCGGGTGGTCGCGCTTTGAAGTTTTTCTCAAGCGTCCGAATCGACATCCGTCGAATCGACACCATCAAGAAGAACGGAGAGCCAGTTGGCAATCGCGTGCGAGCCAAAGTCGTTAAGAACAAGGTGGCTCCGCCATTCCGCCAAGCCGAATTCGACCTTATGTACGGCGAAGGTATCTCCAAGGAAGGCTGCATAGTCGATATGGCGGTAGAGTGCGGCGTCGCAAAGAAAAGCGGCGCATGGTACACCTACGGCGAAGAGCGCCTTGGCCAAGGCCGAGAAGCAGCCAAGCAAACTCTCTTGGAAAACCCTGAGCTTCGTGACGAGCTCGAAACGAAGGTTCGCGAGGCATACGAAATTCCCATCATCACTCGCACCAAAGAAGAGGCGGATGAGGTAAAGGCCGTCGCAAAGCCTAAGAAGAAATAATGAACTCCGCAGTCGATATCGATACGCTGCGATCACGCATTAAGGAAATCGAATCGGGGACTGATCGATTGGTCCCCGATTTGATCCATGCAAGCGAAACGCACTCTCAACAACAAGCAAGCCACGATCTCTCGCGACACTCCGCTTCGCGTACTTCTAAGAATGCAAACCGGAAAGCTTTCGTGAGCGACGCGGATGCTGCATTCAAGAAATTACTCGTTCTCGTAAACGCACGCGATAGATCCACCCATCAAATCAAAGATCGCCTCTCTCGCGAAGGCTTCCTTAACGAAGATATCGAAGCCGCCATCGATAAAGCAACCGAACTTCGGGTCCTCGACGATAGCCGTTATGCACGACTGCTTATCGAAAGTAGAGTGAGGCAATCGAAGGGATCACGCGGCATAGCTATCGAGCTCCAACAAGAAGAAATCGACGTCAACCTCATAGAAGGCTGGCCCGACGCATTCGAAGTCACTTTCGACGAAGAATTCGACAAAGCCCTAGCATTTCTCGAATCAAAGCCACCTTCGTCAAAGAACAAACGCGAAGGCGCCTATCGAAAACTCGTGTCCAGAGGCTACCCAATCAACATAGCATCACAAGTCGCAAGAGCATGGTTTGAAAAATCGCAGGCTATTTAGGTTTCTTTACGTGATAATTTCACCGAGACTAAGCGCGTCCTGTCATTTTTTTCATGCCGAATTCCTTTTTTCGTTAAATTTCATCTATCATGTCTATGTGAGAATTCTGCCCGGTAACGGGTTTTAGATATTTAGTTTGCGAAAGCATAATTTCATATCCTTTATACAGGGCATGTTCTCGCCTTGTTTCTAAACACATTGTCGTGTCTAGAAACGTAATCGCAGGTCAAACGTAGAAATGAGGACAATATGCCTAATTTTGTCATCGCAATTGTCGGTGCCTTCGTTGGCGTAGCCCTCGGTTTCGTGATCGCTCGCTATTTGGTAAACGCCTCTGCAAAGCAAAAAGCCGAGGAGGCGCAAAACATCCTCAATGATGCTCAGCTCCAAGCCGAGACCATCAAAAAGGCAGCCGAGGTTGAAGCGAAGGACGAGGCCCTGAAGCTTCGCGCCGAGATCGAATCCGAACGTAAGGAGCGCCAACGCGAAGTCCGTGCTGCTGAAAACCGCATTCAGCAGCGTGAAGAGTCCCTGGACCGCCGCACAGATTCACTTGATGCGCGTGAGCACCAGATTTCTTCTCTTCAAGGCCAGGTTGAGCGTCGTCAACGCGATCTCGATGCTGCACAACAAGAAGTCGAAAATCGCCTCGAGTCCATTGCTGGCATGACTCCGGACGAGGCTAAGCAAGAACTGCTCGACAACCTTCGCGATGAAGTGACTGTTGAAAGCGCCACCATCATCAGGGAATCCGAAGCACGCACCAAAGCCGAAGCCGACAAGCGCGCCCGCGGAATCCTCAGCCTTGCAATTCAGCGCGTTGCCGCAGAGCACACCGTCGAGAACACCGTCTCAACCATCCATATCCCTTCTGACGATCTGAAGGGTCGCATCATCGGTCGCGAAGGCCGTAACATCCGCTCCTTCGAACAGCTCACCGGCACCAACCTCATAATCGATGACACTCCTGAGTGCGTAACCATTTCTTGTTTCGACCCCGTTCGTCGCGAGATCGGTCGCGTAACCATGGAAAACCTCATCTCCGATGGACGCATTCATCCTGCACGCATCGAAGAGATGTTCCATAAGGCCGAATCCTACGTGAACCAGCGTGTTCAGGAGGCTGGCGAGCAAGCTGCTTTCGACACCGGCACTCATGATCTCCATCCTGAGCTTGTTAAAACCCTTGGTCGACTTCGCTACCGCACTTCATACGGTCAAAACGTGCTCAACCACTCGCTCGAAGTTGCATACCTTGCCGGTGTTATGGCTTCAGAGCTTGGAATCGACCCCAGCACAGCTCGCAGGGCTGGTTTGCTGCATGATATCGGCAAAGCAATCGACCATGAGGTTGAAGGCAGTCATGCCGTTATCGGCGCAGATCTCGCACGCCGCTTTGGCGAGCGTCCGCACATCGTCCATGCAATCGAAGCGCATCACAACGATGTGGAGCCCAACAGCGTTCTGGATGTGCTTGTTCAAGCAGCAGATGCCGTTTCTGCAGCACGCCCCGGCGCTCGCAAGGAAACCCTCGATGCCTACGTCAAACGTCTTGAAAAGCTTGAGGAAATCGCTAACTCCTATGACGGCGTTGAGCGAACCTACGCAATCCAAGCTGGTCGCGAGGTTCGCGTCATGGTTCAGCCCGACAAAATCGATGAAGCTCAGACCGTTGTCCTCGCACATGACATCGCCAGCCGCATTGAAAACGAGCTTCAGTATCCGGGTCAGGTCAAGGTCATCGTCATCCGCGAAAGC
>CAKUNS010000038.1 GCA_934668515.1 uncultured Eggerthellaceae bacterium | reverse complement strand
GGTTTGCCCTGTATGCGCACATCCGCAGGCGTACTTCGAGATCACGCCCGAGAACTTCTAAGCCTTCAGTTTTACACGATAGACGTGCGCTTCAAGCGCGCGGAATAAAAAAGAAGCGCCCGCATATGCGGGCGCTTCTTGCGTTTACGGGGATGCTTGGTCGCTGGCGTGCGACCGCCCTTCGAGATCGCGGTGTCGTTATTTCTCGAAAGCCAGGTTGCCAACTTCCGACAGGATGAGGTCGGGGTTGCGCTCGACGGCCCAGTTGACGTTCCACGGGCTGGTGAACAGCAACAAGTTCTTGCCACGCATATCCTCGACACGCAGGGTATCGCGTGTGACGTTCAGAGCTGGGATGTTGATGGTGTCGGGGTCGTTCATGATCCAACGGATGTCGCTGTAAGGCAGCGGCTGACGACGAACCTCAACGCCGTATTCCGACTTCAGGCGCTGTTCAAGCACCTCAAGCTGCAGCACGCCGACAACGCCGACGATGACGCTTTCCATGCCGAATCCGGGCTCGCGGAAGATCTGGATGGCGCCCTCCTGGGCAAGCTCCTCCATGCCCTTGACGAACTGCTTGCGCTTCAGGGTGTTCACCTGAGTGATGCGCGCGAAGATCTCGGGTGCGAAGGTGGGGATGGCAGGGTAGCGCACGCGCGTTTTGCCAGCGCAAACCGTGTCTCCGATGTTGAAGATGCCCGGGTCGAACAAGCCGACGATATCGCCTGCATAGGCCTCGTCGACGATCGCGCGATCGTCTGCCATCATCGAGGTGCCCGTGGCAAGCTTGAGCTTCTTGCCGCCCTGAACGTGGAAAGCCTCCATGCCGCGCTCGAACTTGCCTGTGCAAATACGCACGAATGCGATGCGGTCGCGGTGATTCTTGTCCATGTTCGCCTGAATTTTGAAGACGAAACCCGAGAAGTCGGGGCTGGTGGGCTCGACGGGCTGCTCGGTTTCCTGATCGATGTAAGCGCGAGGACTGGGTGCCAAGCGCAGAAACTCCTTCAGGAAAGGTTCCACGCCGAAGTTGGTAAGAGCCGAGCCGAAGAACACCGGCGACAGCTTGCCGACAGCCACGTCGTCAAGGTTGAGCTCGTCGCCTGCGCCATCAAGAAGCTCGATGTCGCCCATCAGGTTCTCGTGGTTGTTTTCGCCGATCAACTCGTCTAGGGCGTTGTCGCCAAGCTCGGCTTCAATTTCGGCGACTTTCTTGGTGGAGTTGCCACGGCCTTCGCCTTCGAACGCCAAAACATGACGGGTTTGACGGTCGAACACGCCGCGGAAGTTGCGGCCGCTGCCGATAGGCCAGTTCATGGGGTAGGTGCCAATGCCCAGCACCGACTCGATCTCTTCCATCAGGTCGAACGGATCGCGTGCCTCGCGGTCGAGCTTGTTGACGAAGGTGAAGATGGGGATATGGCGCAGCGTGCAGACCTTGAACAGCTTCTTGGTTTGCGCCTCGACGCCCTTGGCGGCGTCGATGACCATGACAGCGGCGTCGGCTGCCATGAGCGTGCGGTACGTGTCTTCCGAGAAGTCTTGGTGTCCAGGGGTGTCCAGGATGTTCACGCAGCAACCGTCGTAGTTGAACTGAAGAACCGATGAGGTGACGGAGATGCCGCGCTCTTTCTCGATGTCCATCCAGTCGGACACGGCATGCTTCGAGCTGGATTTGCCCTTAACCGAGCCGGCGGTTTGGATGCTGCCGCTGTACAGCAGCAGTTTCTCGGTGAGTGTGGTCTTGCCCGCGTCGGGGTGCGAGATGATCGCGAACGTGCGACGCGATGAGATCTGGTCAGACAGAGCCGACATGTGGTTCCTTCCGTGTAACTGGTGCGCCGTGGGCGCAAAACAATGCACGGCGCTTTTCGGCACCGTGCATCTTGTCTGTGCAGTTCATGTATTGTAGCTGTTCGCGCCTTGCTGCGCGGCCTTGAAGCCCAGCTCGCGGATTATTCCACGGGATGAGCGGGTGCGCTGCGGGTTTGGGTCGCAGGTCTGCGTTGTTGGTCGGCGGTGTGAACCCCTTAAGGCGCGTTCGCTTTGCATTGAAGCACTTGTGTTAGTAGGCGAGAATCTTCCGAATGTCCTCAAGCGTGTCGGCGAAGTGTATTCCCTTCTGGCGCTCGTCGCTCGAGAGACCCTCGTCCTTCATCGTTTGCAGGAACGCCTTCATGTGGTTGTAGTAGCCGTTCAGGTTGTAGAAGATGCACGGGGCATCAAGCTGCTTAAGCGAAACTCGTGACATGACCTCGGCGATTTCCTCGAGGGTGCCCGTGCCGCCGGGGAACGCGATGAACGCTTCGCCCAACTCGATCATCTTCGCTTTGCGTTCTGCCATGGTGTCGGTGACGATGAGCTCGGTGAGCGTGTCAAGTTGATGGTCGAGCTCCATGAAGTACGTCGGTTCGACGCCGATCACTTCGCCGCCCGCGTCAAGCGCGCTTGTGGCAAGAACTCCCATCAGTCCGGTTTTCGAGCCGCCGTAAACAAGGGTGTTTCCGCTTTCGGCAACCCAGCGCCCCAGTTCGGTGGCGGCGTTTCGCAACGTGTCGCCTTTTCCCTCGAAGGCGCCCAAGTACACCGTGATTTTCATAAGATGGTTCTCCTTTCGTCCGAGATACTGTACCAGATAGCTGGGCGGTCTTCTTAATCGTTTGCAAACCGAAACTGCCGTTGTCGGGCGTAAGATGACGCTATTGGTTGGTGGATGCAGGCTGACAGCATTCGTATTCTGGTCTTACGCGGTACGAAAAGTCATACCGTTCGAACTTTGCGAAAGGGGTTGGCAATGAGGTACGAATACGAGCAGGTTGAGCTTAACAACAACGTTTTTTATCAGGCGAAGGTGGAAGATGCAGCTCATCGTGCAATCATCGACGAGCATGCCAAGAAAGGGCATCGGTTCGTGGCGATGATCCCCACGCTTGAAGGCGCGAACGGAAAGACGCTTGCATTCGATTTAGTATTCGAGGTTGACGAATGATCGGCGATAACATTCAGGCACGACGCGCTGCCGTCGGAAAGACGCAAGAGCAGTTGGCCGAAGAGGTGGGCGTTTCCCGACAGACCGTGGCGAAGTGGGAGTCGGGTGAAACGTCGCCCGACTTCGATCACGCGGTTCGTGTCGCTTCGGTGCTCGATGTCTCCCTGAACGATCTGGTCTCAAGAATGAGTCCTTCGGCATAACGGTGCCTGTTCATCTTTGCGACCTGCTCTTCGAGCCAAGGTGTCTTAGGTGAAGGC
This sequence comes from uncultured Eggerthellaceae bacterium, assembly GCA_934668515.1. GTDB lineage: Bacteria > Actinomycetota > Coriobacteriia > Coriobacteriales > Eggerthellaceae > UMGS1502. Next base: position 9,895 of record CAKUNS010000038.1, on the reverse strand, counting down.
GGTTAATAGGCCAGATGGCCTTCATTCGAAAGGTGGGCTGCTGCATCATTATCCTTGGCGGATCATGTTTCTTCGACGTCAAGGAGGCACCTTATGAGTCGCGTTCGCTCCCTGGTTGCCGTGTTCATTTCCCTCGTTGCCGCTCTGGCTCTTTGCGCGTGCGGGGCCTCTTCGTCATCTTCTGTTTCTACGGGGAAGGGAAGCACCTCGCCCGTCGAATTCAAATACTCGGGCAACGTCAAGCATTCGGACGTCGCTCTTGGCGAACGCTCTCGCGATTCATTCGATCAAGCGGCGTATGAAGTCGATTTGAACGAGTTCGAGTCTCTGATCGAGTCGAATGTGGCGGACGCCGATAAGCTTAATCAGGCTTACGACAGGCTCGAGCGTCATATGGCCAACCTGGTGAGCGATGTCGCCTTGCTCAAATTCGACTGGAGCTTGAACGTTATCGATTCCAACGCAGCCAATCGCTACGGTGCGAAGCTTGACCTGTACAACAAGGAGTTCGCGCGCTGCACTGATCTTTTCACTCGAGCTTTGGACGCTAAGCAGGGCAATGACTTTCGCGTTCATATCGGCGAAGCTTTCGCCAGCCAGCTTGATGGCTCCCATGGCGGCACGGTGGAATCGATGGCATTGCGCCAGAAGTCAAACGAGCTCGCAATTCGTTATGAGCAGATGGTTGCCAGCGGGGCGAAGCAGTCAGAGCTTGAATCCCTGTACGTCGACTTGGTGAATACCAACAACGCTTTGGCGCGTAGCTGCGGGTATGACAACTATGCTGAACTGGCGTATGAGCAGCGGTGCGGGCGCGATTTTAGCGTTTCGGACATCGAAGCCATCCGCAAGGTGATCGTGAGCGATTTCGTTCCCGTCTACATGAGCTATATGGCCGATTCCGTTGACATGGATCTTGTTGATAAGGCGTTCGATCAGAACGATGATCCCGCTGACGTGAAACTTGAGAATCTGGGGAAGTGCCTCGCGGCCGTTTCTCCGGCTTTCGACGAATCTTTCGAGTACCTGCAGCGCAACGGTTTGTCCGACATTGGCATGTCGGACAAGAAAACGAGCTCTTCCAGCGGTTTCGTTCTTGAGTGCCCCAGCTACAACGACGGCGTCTTGTTCGTTTCGCCTTATGGCGAAACGACTGATTACTTGTCGGTAGTGCACGAGTTCGGCCACTTCAATCACATGTATCACGCGCAAGCCAATGCATTCTTACCAAACAGCCTTCCTGATGTCCAGGAGTCTATGTCGCAGTCGCTCGAGCTTTTGTGCTGCGATTCGTATGACCGGCTTTGCCCTGGTTACGGCAAGGCTTTGGCCCAGTATGCGGTCTTGGACAAGATGTTCATGGTTCGCGACAGCTTAGCCATTGACGAGGCTGAGTACCGTGCTTACACGATGTCCGATCTAACGGTTGAGAAGCTTCATTCCATCTGGGATGACGTCGTCAAGAAATATCAGATGCCCGACGACAGTGATTCGTTCACCACGGTGTCGCAGGTGTACACCAACCCGTTCTATTACGTCGGGTACGGCACGTCGGCCTTGGTCGCGTTCGATCTCTACGTCGAATCGCTGACGGATTACGATGCGGCTGTCACGAAGTACCTGAAGATGTCCGAGGTTCCGCCCGAGACTACTTTCAGAAAGATGCTCGAGATCGCAGGAATCAACGACGTTCTGGATGCGAAGGTGGTTTCGGGTTTGTGCGAGAAGCTGGATAAAGCCCTGTGTGGGTGATGGGCTGGCGGTCGCGGCATTTTCGTTTTGAGACGAGCGTTCCCGCAGTTGGCGGCAGTGTCTGCTTCGGGTTTCGGTAGGTGAATGTTTCGCGTCGAATAATCACGGAGGCTAGGATCGCCGCAATTGGGCGTGCCATACTCGGGTTGTTGTTCTCCCTAAACGCGAGGAGTGAAAATGGCTCAGAAAATCGTCACGCGAGAAGAGTTGCTTGAAAACGCTTACCGCATCGCCGAGGAAAACGGCGTGTCGGCTTTGTCCATCCGAGGCTTGGCCAGGGCAAGCGCAGTGAGCGTCGGCACGGTTTACCGCTATTTTTCCGCGAAGGAAGAGCTTACGGTTGCGGTTATCCAGCTCTATTTCGCGCACGCCTTCTACGAACGTTTCTGTCATATCGATCCCACCGTCGGCTACCTCGACTTTTGCCGCGAGATGTACGTTAGCATGTGCGAGACTCTCGATCATTTCAGGGAAAGCTGGCTGCGCGGCGTTGATGCCCTTCCTGCTGCCGAGAAGGCTGCGGCGCGTATAAAGGAATCCGAGCAGCTTGCTCATGTCGTGCGTGGTTTGGTTCAGGTGTACGAGCACGACAATCGCATTTCGCCCGATCTGCCTGAAGGGTTCACTCCCGAAAAGGTTTGCAAGTTCACGTTTTTCAACGTGCTCCAAAGCGTTCGCACGCGCGAGGGCGATTGCGCTGTTCTGTTCGGCATGCTTGAGCGCACTCTGTACGGAGACCGCTCTGATGGCTGATCTTGAGCCTTGTTTTGGGACATAGGGAGATTCCGACGCCAATCGCTGCACGGTACCCTGTTCATTAATGAAAGTCGGCGCGTCTTTTGCGCTGGTTGAATGATCGAGGTGTCGAGCCGAGCGAACGGGGGTCGTCATGAGTTCCAGCCCTTTGCGCATAGCGTGCAAGAACTGTGGTTCCCCTGTTTCGTATGACATTATCCGGCAGACGTATCGCTGTGAAGCGTGCGGCGAAGTTTCCGGCGTGCAGGAAGTTCGCGACCGCTCCGTTCGGTTGCGTGAACTGAACAAACAGCAACTTCGCGCCACTGATGAACCCGTTGGCCTTCAGGTGGCGCAATGCTCGGGCTGCGGCGCTCGCGTGGTGTTTCCCCAGCAAGAGGCGCTAACTACCTGCGACTTCTGTGGAAGCCGCCTGGTTCGCTCCGATGCAGCTGATGCGGGGTTCGGCACCGATTTGATCGTTCCGTTCGTCCTTACGCTTGACGAGGCGAAAGATCGCCTGTATGCATGGGCGGCCGAGAATCCTAAAACTCCCGAGTCGCGTATGATACTGCAATCGCTTGACGACACCCAGGGGCTCTATCTTCCGTACGAGTTGGTGCGCGGACCCATCGAGGCAAAGGTCAATCGCGCCGATGCGGTGCGTGTGTATCGCTGCCGCAGCTTCATGGAGGGTAGCGCGGCATGCTGCGTGAAAGAGATCGATGCAAGCGCTCTTGATGCCGCCGGTCCGTTCGATTTGGACGCTGCGGTTCCGTTCGAATACGGTTACGTTGCCGCGCATCGCGCCGTCATCGCCAACGTCTCCGACAACGAGGTCGATCGCCGTGTTCGCAAGCAAACCGCTGCTGAGTTTTTGCCGACGGTCGAGCAGGCTCTTTGCGACAACGATGTGCGCATCAAAACCGAAACGGGCGACTTGCTTGCTGCATCGGCGCTGCTGCCGGTGTACCTGCTTCGCCAGGGCAAGCTTACCGCTGTGGTGAACGGTCAGACGGGGCGCGTTGCCGTGGCGATACGCGACAGTAAGAAGAGCCCGTTCTCGTTTTGGGCTGTGGAAGCGAGCATTTACTCGGTGGTTGCGGCGCTGCTGCTGTGGCTGGCGTCACGCGACTTGGGCTTGACGCTGATGTGTGCCGCTGCAATAGCGATAATTCTGTTCGCCGCTTTGAGCGACGGGCGTGCTCCCGTTTCCAAGCGCGTCATCAGACGGGGTGCGGCTTCGCAGGCAAAGCGCGATGCCGGGAAGCTCGTGCTTGACGGAGCGGAGGATCGGCCCCTTTGCGCGGCGCCGGTGTTCTATGAAGCTGTTGATGGTGAAGATGTGCCGGTTGATCTGGAGTTTTATTCGCGCAAGCGAGCGATCTCGCTCGTCGCTCAGGCCGTGGCGCTGTTGTTCGCCCCTGTGGTTGTGGCTTTCATCATCGGCCTGTTCGTGGCCCCCGGCAAGCCGCTTGATCTTCTGGGTGGCTGGATGTGGTTCTTGTTCGCGGGGCTGTACTGCGTTTTGTTCCAGACGCTTGGCGTGCGCAAGCAATTGTTCGACCATCCGTTTATTTACGAGCGCCTTGCCAACGGCGAGAGGCGCCTTGTCGGCAGCAAATCCGAACGGCGTTTTGGACTGCTGAGCTTCGTGTTTCCCGACGCCGAAGACCGGTCGTTCCTGAAAACGCCTGCGGGAATCGCCGTCGTGCTTGGCATCGTTCTGGCATTCGTGATCTCGGTAGCGATGATGCTGCCTGCCTAACCGCCTCTATGCGAAAGGAGCCTACCATGGCGAAAGTGAATGAAAAGGCCCCGAAGGAATTCATCTGCCCAGGTTGCGGTGCAGCTATGGCGAACACGGCGTTTCGTTCCATCACCGAAACGTGCGGCGCGAAGTTGGTTGACGGATGGATTTGCCCCGAATGCGCCGACAAGCTGCGCATCAAGTACCCCGTGTACTTCGAAGAGGGCGAGAACTATTACTACGAGAAGAAGGGCGATAAGTACGTCCAGACCGCGATTGAGGATGGTGGTAGGCCTATTGCCACTGCCATTAAGAATTTCATCTTCAATAGCAGCAGCGACGACGAGTTCCTTGGAAGCACTCCTCACTACACCGATCACTTGAAGTACGATCCGCTGAGGAAGCTTACGTGCGAGCAGGTGAAAGAAGAGCTGGCAAACCTTGATTCCTATCGAGCCGAGCTCGTCGATCGTTTCGGCGGTGCCGAGAACGGTTTCGAGGTTCTTTCAGTGATGGATGCCCCCAAGCTCAAGCCGTTCAGGGCGGGCCTTCCCAACATCAAACGCTATAAGGGCGCCATTGTGGTTGAGGGACTTGCCAGGTTGGGTGCGTTCCACAAGGGCGATTTGGTTGAGATCCATCATGGCGACCAGACCATGTCTGCAACCGTTCTCATGGTGAAGTATACGTTGCTCGATCCCAAGTTGTACTTCTACCCGGTTTATGTTGTCACTTCGGGCAAATATCCCAAGGAATGCGATATCGACAGCTCCGAGCTTGAGTCTGACAAGGAAGGCTTGGTTGAGGGAACGCATGGCCTTATGATCTTGGGCCCTCAGGCTGCGGGCATCGCGGCGGGCGATATCATTACGTTCGACTCGTAGTCTCTTGACTAAACCGAAGCCTATGAGGTTGTGTGGACGATAAGGGTTGTTTCCAAGTGAATAGAAAAGGCGCATCGCCGACATTGATCGACGGTGCGCCTTTGGCGACGTGTTTAGCGGCGGTGAACGCTAGGCGCTTTTCTTTTGCTTGATGGCGGACAGTGCGCAGCCGATGACGGCGGCACAGGCAGCGGGAACGAGCCATGCAAGGCCAACGTTGGCAAGAGGCAGGGCGTCAAGGATGAGGGTGACGTCGGGAAGGAACGCATTGCGGACCGCAATCACGACGCTGACGATAGTGGTGACGCCGGTAACCCATGGCCAGACAAGCGGCAGCTTGTCGCAGGCGTTGTGAGCCAGACCCATGATCATAAGCGCGATGGAGACAGGGTAGAGGGCGCTTAGCAGCGGCACCGAGAACGTCAAGATTGCGTCGAGACCGAAGTTCGAGACGAAGCATGAGAAGATGGCGAAAGCCGCAGCCCAAACAGGGTAGCCAAGTTTTCCCAGCATGTGCTGTTCGGGGTTGGGGGAAGCGGCGCCGAACGTCTCGGCGAAGTACGTGCCGCAGCAGCTGATAAGGCCGATGCAAACGTTCAGACAGGCAAGCAGGAAGATAGCGGCGATGATGATGGTGCCGGCAAGGCCGAAGTGCAGCGTTGCCGAAGCGGTGAGGATTGCGGCGCCGTTGGTTGCGCCGGGCATGACGGATCCAAGGCTGGTGCCAACGAAAGCCAAGCCGCAATAGATGACGGCCATAAGGATGCCTGCGATAACGCCGGCCTTCGAGATCTCGCGGGTAAGACCAGCGGGGTCGGTAACGCCGAATCCCTTGATGTTTTCGGCGATGACTAGGCCGAACACCAGTGCGGCAAGCAGGTCCATGGTCTGGTAGCCCGTAAGGAAGCCCTGAACGGGGGCGGCTTCGTTGTAAGGTGCGACGGGTGCCTGAGCGATGCCCGCCGGAGCCAGAATGGCCGAACCGATGACCAAAACGAGCAGGACGATGAGAGCCGGGCCGGTGATGCGGCCGAGAAGCTTGGTAAGGGCACCGGGGCGCATAGCTAGCGTGTAGGCCACAACGAAGAACACGATGGAGAAGACAAGTCGAACCACTTCAACCGAAATGCCTTCGGGAAGCAGCGGCACGAGCATCTCGAACGACGTCGAGCTGGTGCGCGGAATAGCCAAGCAGGGGCCGATGGCCAGGTAGATTGCAGCGACGAAGATGCTGGAAAACAGTGGATGCGCTCGGTTGGCAAGCTCGCGGGCAGTGCCGACAAGGGCGACGGCCACGATGCCGAGGACGGGCAGTCCGATTCCGGCGATAAGGAAGCCAATGGTTGCGCCGATGCTGTCGGTACCCGCTTGCAGGCCCAAGAGCGGCGGAAGGATAAGGTTTCCCGCACCGAAGAACATCGAGAAAAGCGTGATGCCCACTGCGAGAGATTGGCGCGGAGTAAGCGCCTTGGTGGAAGACGTGTTGCTCATTGCGAAAGTTCCCCAACTAACGTGCTTATAATTGCGACCAAATATTCTATCAAAAGCTTCGAGGAAAATCCTCATTTTCAGGTGATTGGGCGTATAATAAATGATTGCGCTCTAAAGGCCGATTTGCTCGTGAGGCGTGTTCGTTGCCAACGGTAAGGCTTACAGCATGAGACTTGATGCTCTTGAAATTGGAAAAGATGCGGTGGTTGCGTCGGTCGAGTCCGACGATTCCTCCCTTCGTCAGCATATATTCGACATGGGTTTGACGCCTGGTACTGAAGTTACCATGGTCAAATATGCACCCATGGGCGATCCCTTGGAAATCCGTCTGCGTGGTTATGAGCTTACGCTGCGCAAGGACGATGCCGCGCGCATTGCTCTTGTCGATGTGCATGATTCCCATGCTGTTTCGCGTGAGACGCCGCAGACGGGATTCACCGTTCATCCTGCTTTTGGCGAGGGCTGCCATCCGCGCCAGATGCGTAAAACGTTCTCGGAGGGAACCCCCCTCACGTTTGCCCTTGTTGGCAATCAGAACTGTGGCAAGACCACGCTGTTCAACAGGCTGACTGGGTCTAATCAGCACGTCGGCAACTTCCCGGGCGTTACGGTTGACCGTAAAGACGGCGTCATTCGTAATCATCCCGAGGCAACCGTTACCGACCTTCCGGGCATTTACTCGCTTTCGCCTTACACAGGCGAAGAGGTGGTTAGTCGAAAGTTCATTTTGGAATCGAAACCCGACGCCATCATCAACATCATCGACGCCACCAATATTGAGCGAAACTTATATCTCACGTTGCAACTTATCGAGCTTGATCGCCCGATGGTCATCGCCCTTAACATGATGGACGAGGTAGCTGCCAACGGCGGCACCATCGATGTCAACATGCTTGAGAAGCAGCTTGGCGTTCCCGTCGTGCCTATCTCTGCGGCGCGCAACGAGGGCATCAGCGAGCTTATCGAGCATGCCATCCATGTTGCTCAGTACGACGAGCGCCCAGGGCGCATCGATTTCTGTTCGCCCAACCTTGATTCACGTGACGGCGGCGCTCTTCATCGCTGCATTCATGGCATCGCGAAATTGGTGGGCGACCATGCCGAGGCTGCGGGTATTCCGCGTCGATTTGCTGCGACGAAGCTGGTCGAAGGCGATTCGCTGGTCATTGAATCGCTCAATCTCGATCAGAACGAGCTTGATGCCATCGAGCACATCGTCAAGCAGATGGAAGAGGAGTCGGGCCTCGATCGCATGGCTGCTTTGGCGGATATGCGATTCACGTTCATCGAGCACATTTGCCTGGCGTGTGTCATCAAGCCCCATGAAAGCATCGAGCATAAGCGTTCAGTGGCAATCGATCGTGTTTTAACGGGTCGCTATACTGCCATTCCGATGTTCTTGCTGATCATGGGTTTGGTGTTCTGGCTGACGTTTGGTGTGATCGGCGCAGGCTTGCAGGGCATTCTTGGGGATGCGATCGATGCATGCATCGACGTGACGGCGGGCGCGCTTGAGTCCTTTGGCACGAATCCTGTGGTTCGCTCGCTTATCGTGGACGGCGTGATGACCGGTGTTGGCAGCGTCTTGTCGTTCTTGCCCATCATCGTCGTGCTGTTCCTGTTGCTGTCTATTTTGGAAGACTCTGGTTACATGGCGCGCGTTGCGTTCGTCATGGACAAAGCGCTTCGACGTTTTGGCTTGTCGGGTCGCAGTTTCGTGCCCATGCTCCTTGGTTTTGGTTGCAGCGTTCCTGCTATCATGTCCACGCGCACGCTGCCGTCCGACCACGACCGTAAGATGACCGTCATGCTCACGCCGTTCATGAGTTGTTCGGCTAAACTTCCAGTGTACGGCCTGTTCTGCGCGGCGTTCTTCCCGCAGGCGGCGGCTCTCGCCATGATCTCGCTTTATGTCATCGGAATCCTTGTCGGCGTTGTCGTGGCGCTGATCTTCAAGCGCACGGCGTTCAAGGGCGAGCCGGTGCCGTTTGTCATGGAGCTTCCGAATTATCGTTTCCCCAGTGCTAAGTCCACGTTGCTTCTTGCATGGGATAAGGCGAAGGGCTTCATCACTAAGGCATTCACCATCATCTTTTTGGCATCCATCGTCATTTGGTTCTTGCAGACGTTTGACATTCGCTTTAATGTGGTTGCCGATCAGTCGCAAAGCATGCTGGCGGTGCTTGGCGGGTTCATCGCGCCGTTGCTTGCGCCGCTTGGTTTCGGCGATTGGCGCACGTCGACCGCGTTGGTGTGCGGCCTTGTAGCTAAGGAAAGCGTCATTTCGACGCTCACGGTTTTGCTGGGATCCACGTCCACGGCAGTGCTTTCGGGCATGTTCACGCCGACGATCGCCTACGTGTTCCTGGTATTCGTGCTGTTGTATCCGCCTTGTGTTGCCGCCATTAGCACCGTTCGCTCCGAGCTTGGCGGGCGCTACGCCGCAGCTGTGTTCGCGCTTCAGATAGGCGTTGCCTGGATCGTGGCGTTCTTGTTCCATAGCGCGTTTATGCTGGCTGGTTTGATTTAGTCCAGATGTAAATAAGTGCGGCCCTGCATCCTGCGAGATTCAAAGGATGCGGGGGCATTTTGTTGTTGGATCACTTGTACTGCATCTGAGCCTTGTTTTAGTTGGCGTGTAGCTGGGCCGCGTTTAGCTGTTTGCTGCGAGTTTCTGATAACCTTCTCCCCATGCCACCATCGAATCGATAACGGGCATGAGCGATTCGCCCACTTCGCTCAAGGCGTATTCGGTGCGGATGGGCGTTTCGGGAATCACGGTGCGTGTGATAAGGCCCGCTGCTTCCATCTCTTTCAGGTTCGAGGAAAGCACTTTCTGGCTGATGCCTGGGATGGATCGTTGCAATGCGTTGAATCCGAAGGGCTGTTCGACCAGCTGTTGGATGATATAAATTTTCCACTTGTTGCCGAAAAGCTGGAAGCAGGTGGCAACGGGGCAGGGCGGAAGCTCTTCTTTTGTAAGCATGGGTCCTCCTTCGGGGTTCAATATGCGACTGTCAAGTAGTTGGTCGCGTTCCCGCTGCTTTCATTATTGCAGCAACCGTTCGATGATGCACCAGATTACCTTTAGGTAACCGGATGATACTTTAGTGCCTTCTTATTTTGTTTCGAGGAATCTCCGATTATTTCGTCAGACGCAAAAAGCGTTGAAGTTTGGACGCGGGTGTACAACTCGCATCTTACGAAAGGAGACCAGCTATATGAAGTCAAGGGCTAAACCGTAGATTCTAAGACCTTTTGATTTGTTGGAACGTTGCAGCTT
>CAKUNS010000037.1 GCA_934668515.1 uncultured Eggerthellaceae bacterium | reverse complement strand
TGAACTACCTCGAAACCGAGAAGCGCGCTGAGATCGGCGACCGCATCAAGGTCGCTCGCGAGTTCGGCGACATCTCCGAGAACTCCGAGTACGATGACGCCAAGAACGAGCAGGGCATGGTCGAGGCTCGCATCGCCGAGATCAACCATATCCTTTCCGAGGCTACTGTCGTCGCGGCCCCTAAGCGTTCTTCGAAGGTGAACATCGGTTCCACCGTCACCATCGAAATGGGCGGCCGCGAGCGTGTCTTCACCATCGTGGGCGGTGCCGAGGCCGACGTGGCTTCCGGCCGTATCTCCAATGAGTCCCCGGTTGGCGCTGCGCTCATCGGCCACAAGAAGGGCGACGAGATCGAGACCACCGGTCCCACCGGCCGTAAGATCGAGATGAAGATCATCAAGATCGAGCACTAGTCCCACACGGCCTTCTTTTCGAACGCCATGCGAAGGCCCGGCTTAGCTGGGCCTTTTTCATTAACAGGTAAGGAAGAACATGACGCAGGACAACAACCAGGTACAGGCGGAAGCCCTTATCGAGGACGACCCCATCGAGGTGCGCAAGGCCAAGCGCGAGGCGCTGTACGCTGCGGGCAAGCAGCCGTATGGCATGCGCTTCGATTACGACATGCACGTCGATCAGATCAAAGAGAAGTACGCAACGCTCGAAGACGGCGTCACGCTTGACGACCGCGTTAAGGTTGCCGGTCGCATTATGGCCATCCGCAAGCAGGGCAAGATCATGTTCATGGTCCTGCGCGAGCGCGAGGGTGATATCCAGCTGTTCTGCCGCGTCAACTTCCTTGGTGAAGAGGCCTTCGAGGAAATGAAAGACCTCGACATGGGCGACTGGATCGGCGTTGAAGGCAACGTCATGCGCTCCAAGCGCGGCGAGCTCTCCATTGCCGTCGATTCGTTCGTGCTTCTTTCGAAGTCGCTTCGCCCTCTGCCCGAGAAGTTCCATGGCATCACCGACAAAGAGATGCGCTATCGTCAGCGTTACGTCGACATGGTCATGAACCTCGACGTTAAAGACGTGTTCATCAAACGCTCGAAGATCATCTCTGCTTGCCGTTCGTACATGAACGCTCAGGGTTATCTCGAGGTTGAGACACCTATTCTTCAAGAGACGCTTGGCGGTGCGAATGCCAAGCCGTTCATCACGCACTTCAACGCGCTCAATCAGGAGTGCTACCTGCGCATTGCCACCGAGCTTCACCTGAAGCGCCTGCTGGTTGGCGGTCTTGATCGTGTGTACGAAATCGGCCGTCAGTTCCGCAATGAGGGCATGGACGCCACGCACAACCCCGAGTTCACCTCGGTCGAGGCATACTGCGCCTTCTCCGACGTCGAGGGCATGAAAGAGCTGGCCATGGGCTTTATCAAGGCCGGTTTGCATGCCGTGTCCGACACCGAGGTCATCCAGTATCAGGGCAACACCTTCGACTTGTCCGGTGTGTGGCGCTCCGTCTCCATGGCCGATCTGGTCAGCGAGGTCATTGGCGAGCGGGTTGACATCGATACGCCCGTCGAGCGCTACCGTGAGATCCTCGACGCCAAGCACCTCGAGTGGAACGAGGAGTGGGGCGCTGGCAAGATGCTGTTCACCTTGTACGATGAACTGTGCGAGTCCCAGATCGTCAACCCCACGTTCGTTTGCGACTACCCGGTCGAGGTGTCGCCGCTTGCCAAGCGCAAGCCCTCTGACCCGCGCCTGACCGACCGCTTCGAGCTGGTCATCGCCGGTCACGAGTACGCCAACGCCTTCACCGAGCTGAACGACCCCGTCGATCAGGAGTCTCGATTCGCCGACCAGGTTGCCGCCAAGGCTGCCGGCGATGACGAAGCCATGGAATACGACTACGATTACGTCCGCGCGCTCGAGTACGGCATGCCGCCTGCTGGTGGCATCGGCATCGGCATCGATCGCATGATCATGCTTCTTACCGACCAGCCCGCCATCCGCGACGTGCTTTTGTTCCCGCATATGCGTCCCGAGCGCAACACCAACAACCCGAACAAGGCCGCTGCAGCCGTTGCTGCCCAGCCAGCTGTCGAAGCTGACGTTCCGATTCAGGCCAAGGCATGCGAGGCTGATGAAGTTGAGGCGGCCGACACCGCCGCTGACGAGCGCGATCCTCGAGCAGCAACCGTCGCAGCGCCTGTCGCCGGGCAGAAGGTTGACGCCGGCATCACGCGCGATCAGGCATTCGAGCTGCTGAAGGCTCACAACTCCGACGAGTTCCACATCCATCACGGTCTCACGCTCGAGGCGCTCATGCGCTATTACGCGCAGAAGCACGACCCCGAGAACATCGACTTCTGGGGCATCGTTGGCCTTTTGCATGACATCGATTGGGAAGAGTTCCCGACTGCTGTCGATCATACGCTCAAGGCTGCCGAGATGCTCGAGCAGGCAGGCGCCAATCCCATTCTCACGCGTTGCATCCAGACGCATAACTCAGATCTGAACGAGAACCTCCCGGTTCCCGAGTGCAAGATGGAGAAGGTTCTGTTCGCTTGCGACGAGCTTTCCGGTCTTATCCAGGCGTGCGTTTTGATGCGTCCCAGCAAGTCGGTTCAGGACTTCAGCGTTAAGAGCCTTAAGAAGAAGTTCAAGGACAAGAAGTTCGCCGCCGGTTGCAACCGCGACAACATCACGCGCGGCGCAGCTATCAACGACATGGAGCTCGACGACCTGTTCGCCAGCGTCATCGAAGCCATGAAGGAAACCGATCCCGACAAGGATTCCTTTCAGGCTTAGCCGCCTATAGCTCCTTCTTTTTACGGAACGGTTTCAAATCCATCGGCTATCCGTGTGGCTTTGGCACTCGTGCTAATCGAGTGCTAGTATCAAAATCGGAAAACTCGGCGGCGGGGCGAATCGACCCCGCCGCCTTGCCATCAAGCGTGTTCGTAAAGTCTCGAGTTAGGATCATCCATGTCTTTCGAGAAATTCACCGACAAGGCTCGCAAGGTTCTGGTCCTTGCTCAGGAAGAGGCCCGCAAGCTCAACCAGCCGTATGTCGGAACCGAGCATATCCTGCTCGGCCTTATCCAGGAAAAGGACGGCCTTGCCGCGCAGGCGCTCGAGCGTCTGAACGTTAAGTACGATGACACCATGCAGGCAATCCGTCAGGCCGTCGTCATCGACGCCGACGCCGACGTTTCGGGTCATCTGTCGTTCACGCCGCGCGTGAAGCGCGTTCTTGAGAACGCTATGCGCGAGGCTATGCAGATGGGTCAAAGCTACATCTCCACCGAGCACTTGCTGCTGGGCATCGTCCGCGAGGGCGAGGGCACGGCGCTTGACGTGCTGGGGCGTATGGGCGTTTCCGGCGATGATGTACGCGGCGCCCTGAACGATTTGGTCGGCCAAAGCCCGGTGTACGCCGGCCGCAGTCCCTTCGCATCCACCTCTTCCTCCAGCGACATGCTGAAGGAATTCGGCACCGACCTTACCAAGAAGGCACGTGAGGGCGCCCTTGACCCCGTTATCGGCCGCGCCGGCGAGATCGAGCGCATCATGCAGATTCTTTCGCGTCGTCAGAAGAACAACCCGCTTCTCATCGGCGAGCCGGGCGTTGGCAAAACTGCCGTCGTCGAGGGCTTGGCTCAGCTCATCGTTTCCAATCAGGTTCCCGATATCCTGCGCGACAAGCGTTTGATCACGCTTGATATCTCTGCGCTGGTCGCTGGTTCCAAGTACCGCGGCGAATTCGAGGATCGCCTGAAGAAATGCATCAAAGAAGTTCAGGAGGCGGGCGACGTCATCCTGTTCATCGACGAGATCCATACCCTGATCGGTGCGGGTTCCGCTGAAGGCTCCATCGATGCCGCAGCCATCCTCAAGCCGCCGCTGTCCCGTGGCGAGATCCAGGTCATCGGCGCCACTACCATCGACGAATATCGCAAGCACCTTGAGAAGGACTCCGCGCTCGAGCGCCGCTTCCAGCCCATCACCGTTGGCGAGCCCAACGAAGAGCAGGCCACGCGCATCCTCGAAGGCCTGCGCGATCGCTACGAAGAGCACCATCATGTCCGTTTCACCGACGAGGCGCTTCAGGCCGCCGTGCAGCTTTCCGACCGCTACATTCAGGATCGCTTCCTTCCCGACAAGGCCGTCGACGTCATCGACGAGGCCGGCGCGCGCATGCGCATCCGCAACATGACGCTTCCGCCCGAGCTGCGCGATCTGGATGACAGGCTGCGCCACGTGAAGGGCGAGAAGGAAACCGCCATTGCCGATCAAGACTTCGAGCGTGCTGCCGAGCTGCGCGATGAGGAAACCAAGCTCAAGGCCGAGCGCGACGCCGCCCAGAAGGACTGGGAAGAGAATTCCTCCAAGCAGGTTCAGGAGGTTTCCGTTCAAGACATCGCCGACGTCGTCTCGATGACCACCGGCGTTCCCGTTTCCAACTTGACCGAGGCCGAAACTGACAAGCTCCTGCGCATGGAAGGCGTTCTTCACGAGCGCGTCATCGGCCAGGACGAGGCGGTCACGGCTCTTTCCAAGGCTATCCGTCGTTCGCGTGCGGGCTTGAAAGATCCCAAGCGTCCTGCCGGTTCGTTCATCTTCTCGGGCCCTTCGGGCGTCGGCAAGACCGAGCTCGCGAAGGCGTTGGCCGAGTTCCTGTTCAACAGCGAAGAGGCGCTGATCTCGTTCGATATGTCCGAGTATATGGAGAAGCACACGGTTTCGCGCCTGGTTGGCGCCCCTCCGGGATACGTTGGCTACGACGAGGGCGGCGAGCTTACTAAGGCCGTTCGCCAGCGCCCGTATTCGGTGGTGCTGTTCGACGAGATCGAGAAGGCTCATCCCGACGTCTTCAACATCCTGCTTCAGATCCTTGAAGAGGGCCGTTTGACCGATGGCCAGGGTCGCACTGTCGACTTCCGTAACACCGTCATCATCATGACCAGCAACGTCGGCGCCCGCGACATCTCCGAGACGCAGACGCTTGGCTTCTCGACCGATCCTTCCGCCGGCCTTTCCGACAAGGAAATCCGCGGTCGCGTTATGGGCGAGCTGAAGAAGTTGTTCCGCCCCGAGTTCCTGAATCGTGTTGACGAAATCATCGTCTTCAAGAGCCTTTCTGACGACGAGTTGGTCCAGATCGTCCGTCTGATGGTGGCCGACCTGCGCGAGCGCATGGTCGCCATGGGCATGTCCATTAACCTGACCGATGCTGCGTGCGCCCTTATCGCCAAGAACGGCACCGACCGCGTGTTCGGCGCTCGTCCGCTGCGTCGCGAGATCCAAAGCAAGCTGGAAGACCCGCTGTCCGAGCAGATCCTCGAGGGCAAGTGGAGCGCCGGCTCTATCGTTGACGTCGATGTCGACGAAACTGGCGAGAAGTTGGTGTTTGTGGCTGGCCAGGGCGAGATCCCTGCCCCGCGCAAGCGCGATAGCATCGCTCGCGAAACCGACCTTTTGCTTCGCGACTACAACCTGGGTCATGCGGGTGCTCCCGCAGGCGGCCTTCCTGCGGCTGGCGGCGCTGCCGACTAACCTTCTTTTCGACAATCGCGTGCGCGCTTCGGCGCGCTCGCGGTAGTATGGTTCCATCGAAAAAGACGGCAGAAAAGGAACGCCATGTCTCAAATCACTGATCCTGCATCGCGCATGGACGCGGTGGACAGCGTCGATGTGCTTGACATCCCCGATGCTGTTCGCACCAAGCGCGATTCTGATATCGATCTCGAAACGCTTCGATCTTCTCTTCGTTGCATTACGGGCAAGGTGGACAAGCATCCTAAAACCGCTGCCATCATCTTGGCTGGCGGCTCGGGCGAGCGCTTCGGCAAGGAAGGCGGCAAACAGCTGGTCGAGATCGCCGGCAAGCCGGTTCTCACGTGGTCTGCCGAGGCATTCGATGCCGTTGGCGACGTTGGCCTTATTGTTGTCGTGTGTCCCGAGGAACGCGCTGACGAGTATCTGAAACGTGCCATCGATCCGTTCCCGTTCGTCACCCCGGTCGTTGTTGCCCCTTCAGGCCCCTCGCGCCAAGAGTCGGCATTTTCGGGTCTTGAGTTCGTCCCCGAGGAATTCGAATGCGTCATCCTTCATGACGGCGCGCGTCCGCTGGTCACCCCCGAGCTTATCTCGCACACCATTGCCATGCTCAAGGGCAACAGCGATTGCGACGGCGCCGTGGTGGCTTGTCCTGCGGTTGACACGCTCAAAGTTGTCGAGAACGGCATCATCGTGGGCACCCCCGACCGCAGCGTTTTCTGGAACGCCCAGACGCCCCAGATCTTCCGCTCGGGCATCTATCGCCGTGCTCATGCCTCGGCGTTGTCCGACGGCTTCGTCGGCACCGACGACTCCGCGCTTATCGAGCGTTTGGGCGGACGTGTGCTGGTGGTCGAGGGCAAGCGCGACAACCTGAAGCTCACGTATCCTGAAGATTACGATCTTCTCGAGGCCGCGGTCATCCATTTGTATCAAAAGGAATGCAAGTAATGGCCGGCGAATCCGCGGTCGCACCCAAGCCGATCGCTTCCGAGCCGTTTGATCCCATGCGATTGCGTGTGGGGCAGGGCATGGATGTTCATGCCTTGGTAGAAGGTCGCAAGCTTATTCTTGGCGGGGTTGAGATCCCTCACACGCTGGGTCTTTTGGGCCATTCCGATGCTGACGTGCTTGCGCATGCCGTTTCCGATGCTTTGCTTGGCGCCATCCGTGGCGGCGACATCGGGAAATTGTTCCCCGACACCGACCCGGCATACGCGGGAGCCGATTCTATGGTTCTGCTTTCGCATGTGGCGCAGGTCGTTCGCGACGCGGGCTATCGCATCATCGACGTCGACACGGTCGTTGCCGCTCAGGCGCCCAAGCTCAGCCCCCATCGCGAGGGGATGCGCGCCAATTTGGCTCAGGCTATGGGCATCCCGGTTGACAACGTCGGCGTGAAGGCAACCACCACTGAGCATTTGGGTTTCGAAGGCCGCGAAGAGGGCATTTCGGCCACGGCCGTTTGCTTGCTGTATAAAGATCAGGCATAGGTCCTGAACAGGGAGACAATATGATTTCTATTTACGATACCGCGCTGCACGCGAAGGTTAAGCTCGAATCCTTGGAGCTGGGCAAGATCCGTATGTATGTTTGCGGCCCGACCGTTTACAACTACATCCACATCGGCAACGCGCGCACCTTCATTTCATTTGACGTGATCAGGCGCTATCTTGAGTGGCGCGGCTTCGAGGTCGTGTACGTTTCGAATGTTACCGACGTCGATGACAAGATCATCAAGAAGGCAAACGAGGAAGGCCGTACCGCGGCAGAGGTTGCCGAGCAGTACACCAAGGCGTTCATCGAGGACATGCATTCTGTCAACGTCAAAGACCCTACGGTTCGCCCGAAGGCAACCGAGGAAATCGACACGATGATCGAGCTGGTTTCCCAGCTTATCGAGCGCGGTCATGCCTATGAGGCTGACGGCGACGTGTACTTCAGGGTCCGCTCGTTCGACCAGTACGGTCAGCTTTCGGGGCGCAACATCGACGAGATGGAGGCAGGTCATCGCGATCTGCGCACCGAAGGCATCGAGGATCGCAAGAAAGATCCGCTTGACTTCGCCGTATGGAAGGCCGCCAAGCCCGGCGAGCCCGCGTGGGATTCGCCTTGGGGCAAGGGCCGCCCTGGCTGGCACATCGAGTGCTCCGCGATGTCTCGCAAGTACCTGGGTCTTCCGTTTGACATCCATGGCGGCGGCGCCGACTTGGTGTTCCCGCACCACGAGAACGAGCGCGCTCAGTCCATGGCGGCAACCGGCTGCGAGTTCTCGAAGCATTGGATGCACGGCGGCATGCTTCAAATCAATTCCGAGAAGATGAGCAAGTCGCTTGGCAATTTCAAGCTGCTGCGCGACGTGCTGAAGACCACCGATCCGAACGACCTGCGCTTTCTTATGCTGCAGACGCACTACCGCAGCCCGCTCGATTTCTCTCAAGACCGTCTGGACGAGGCTCATACGGCGCTTGGCCGCATCGTGAATGCCATCAAGAACATCGATTGGCTGCTTCAGGCCGACGATGCTGCTGCCGATTCGCTCGATCCCGAGCAGATCGCTCCCATCATGCGCGAGTCCAGCCTTGCGTTCATCGAGTCCATGGATGACGACTTCAACACGCCCAAGGCTTTGGGCAGTGTTTTCGAGTTCGTTTCGACCGCTAACGCCCTGCTTGACGGCAAGCAGCTTTCCGCTGCCGACAAGACCATCGCCATCGCCATGCGCGATCAGATCATCGAGTCGCTTTCGGTTTTGGGTATCGACATGCAGGCTGCGTTGTCTGCGAAGGAAGACGATGCTGAGTCTTATCCTGCCGAGCTTCTGTCTCTTGCTCAGGAGATCGCCGGCTATGCGGGCGACAACGGCGAAGAAGCTGCAGCTGCCCTGATCGCCGCTCGTGCTGACGCTCGTGCTCAGAAAGATTGGCCGCGCGCCGATGCGATTCGCGATCGTTTGGCCGAGTTGGGCTTTATTTTGAAGGACACTCCGCAGGGCTGCCGTTTGGAGCGTGCATAGGCACGTGGGTGAAGAATCTCTTTTGAATTGCAAAGCGCCGACGGCCGGACCGCAGATCGGCGAGGCTTCTACGTTGAAGCTTCCCGAGCTGCTGGCTCCGGCCGGCGGCCCTTCTCAGCTTCAAGCTGCTATCCGTTTCGGCGCCGATGCCGTATACCTTGCCGTCGATCGCTTCGGCATGCGCGCCCGCGCAGATAACTTCCGCTTGGATGAAATCGCAAACATGGTGTCCTTCGCTCATGCACGTGGGGTGAAGGTTCACGTCACGCTAAACATCCTCATGGGTCGCGACGACATCGCCACGTTGCCCGCGTATTGCGAGGCGCTTGATGCGGCGGGGGTTGACGCGTTCATCATCGGCGACATGGGTGCCTTCTCGATCGCCCGCAAGCACGCGCCTCATGTCGATCTTCATGTCAGCACGCAAGCGTCGGTCATGAATGCCGAGGCTGCGCGCGCGTGGCACGAGCTGGGCGCTAAGCGCGTGGTGTGCGCACGCGAGATGAGCTTGGAAGATATTGCGGCTTTGAAGGCCGATGCTCCGCGCGACCTCGAGATTGAGGCGTTCGTGCATGGTGCCATGTGCATGGCTTATTCGGGCCGCTGCTTGCTTTCGGCGGGGATGACCGGCCGCTCAGGCAATAAGGGTGCATGCGCTCAATCCTGTCGTTGGAGCTATGCCTTGGTGGAAGAGAAGCGGCCGGGCGAGTATTTCCCCATCGAGGAAGATCAGACGGGTTCGTTCATCCTTAACGCGCAAGATCTGAACATGATCGAGCATATCGACGAGCTTCGTCGTGCAGGCGTCGACTCTTTGAAAATCGAGGGGCGTAACAAGCGCGCTTTCTATGTTGCCACCGTCGTACATGCATATCGTCAGGTTCTTGATGGGGGAGACGTTGAATCGGCCGCGCGTGAGTTGCTTTCGATTTCGCATCGACCTTACTCAACGGGTTTCTATTACGGCCGCGCGACGCAATCGCCTGAGCGAGACGGGTATGTGAAAGAGTGCGTGCACGTTGCCACGGTGGAGGAGTGCGAGGCGGCCGAGCCCGACTCGGACGGCAATCCGCGCTGGCGTGTTACGGCTGCTTGCCATAACGCCTTCGAAGAAGGTGGCCAGCTTGAAGTTCTGTCGCCGCATCGTGATGTGTTCACGGTGAACCCTCGCGCTATTGCATGGCTGGCTCCGGCAGATGGCGGCAAGCCGTTTGTGGAGCGCGGTGAGGTTTCGCTTGAGGATGTTCGCGTGAACTCGGTGGAGTTCCCCGTTGCCAAGGCGAATCGTTCCAAGGAACATTACGTCTTCTTCGTCGATTCTGAACTTCAGTTGGGCGACTATCTCAGTCGTCGTCTGTAATGGCCGACTGTTGCGAAATTAATTCACAATCCGACCACAAATGCGCTCTTCAATTGCTATGATTAGTTCACCGTATTTAGTTGAACCTGGAAAACAGGAGGTCGCTATGGGACTTAAGGCAGCTGATGCTCTCGAGATATCTCTCGAGGAGCTCCCCAATTACCTTCATGCGAACCATTCGGTTTACATGGATGTCGACGGTGCGAGCTATTACCTGTCCGATGTGAACGACAGTTACTGGCGTGCGCAGGATACGTCCAAGCTGAACGACAAGGGCCATTACGTTGACTGCAGCGAATTGGTCCCCACGCTCTCTGAGTTCTTGACGCTTCCGTTCAAAAACGGCAAGTCGGTCAACGACCTTGCAGGCGAGGCTACGTTCTACGCATCGGTGAAACCCGAATAGGGAACGCTTTAAACACAATCGAATATCGAATCGGCCCGCTTCCGAGCGGGCCTTTTTCGTGCCTGCACTGTGACCGTAGACAATTGCGGACTCACGGGTTCAAGCTGGTCACAGCCAATTGCGAGGCTATGGGTTCGAGCGGAATGGGATATGGCCCCCGCGTTTACGATGCGTCGCCTTCGGCGTCCTCGCTGCGGACTGCTTCAGCGGTTTGCTTAGTGCGCGTCCCCCTTGTTCGTGGGTCGTTTTGAGCCTCTTCGATGAAGCGTGCGGTGAGTCCCGCGCGCGTCTGCGTCCCCGTCTTTTTGTACAGCGAGGTGAGATGATGCTGAACGGTTCGCAGTCCGACGCCTAAGTTGTCGGCAACATATTTGAGCGGTTGCTCGTCGGCGACCACTGCGGCAAGAACATCGCTTTCTCGTTTTGTGAGTCCATACGATTCGCAAAATGTCGCGAGGATCTCTTCGGGGGTTCGAGGGGGAACCTGTCCGGAGGATTCCTGGTCAGATTCCCTCACGCTTTCATGCACGGGTGTTTCTTCGGTGCCTGTTGATTTTCCGGAATACGACGAGATTCGCTCTCCATAGTCGGGGGCGAGCATCCCTGTGCGCGTCATCAAAATGAGAACGGCTGTGAATAAGACGAAGGCGAGTGAAGTAAGCATCTGGTGATTGGTTTGTGCAAGGGCGGCTGAAGGAATCGCGATGACGAGTGTGACGACATTGCTGATGATTCTTCCCATTCCTGCCCATAGCTGGGGAACCTGCATATAAGCTGCAAGCCATATGAACAGGGACAAGCTGAACACGGCGAAGATCCCCGAGGCTGCATAGAACACAACGCGGCAGACCGTGATGTTCAAGCCCGATCCTGCGGCAAGCGCCGCAGCGGTAGCAAGGAATGCGACGCAGAGAACCACCGTTCCCATATGGCGGCTACGGTCGATATCGAAGAAGACGCCCGCTGCGACCCCGCAGATTGCGACGACGAGCCGGGGCCAGGCTTCAGCATATTGGTTAACCCAGGGAACTGCGAGTAAAGTGGAGCTATCGAGGCCGTTGAACAGCGCTGCGAGCAGAACAGTAAGTGCGACAAGTTGGAAGGCGAAGCGGCGCGGTTCCTTAAGACTTGGCGAGACAGCAAACTGCTGAAAGTCGAATATTTTGCGCGGGTATATCGGGTTGCCCATGCTGTCGATTGCCGTCCCCTCGCGGGGAGCCTGAAGCGACGGCCAACCGAAGAGCGCCACGAGCGAGAAGGCGATGATGCCGAGGCCTAGAAAAGCAGCGTCCCCCGCTCTCCCCAGTGGAATGTGGAAGCAAATCAGATGGAGAAGGATGCCTGCGGCGTGAGCGAGCGCGACGCAGGTGATCAATCGATTGCTTCGCGCGAGCATCATCGCCGCACCGAAATAGGCGTTGCCGCCGAGTATGCCCATAATGAAAAACGAAAGGTAGCCAGCCCCGACAATCGCGATGGGCGAGGAGGCCGTTGCCGCAACGATGAGGCTTGCAACACAGAAGATGGCGAAAACGAAAGCCGCGCCCCGTCGTTTTTTTCGAGAAAGCTTCAAGCTGTAGAGCGGAAAGCAGAGAAACCCTAAAGCGTTGAGCCCCATTATCGGAACGATTGTTGTAACAAAGTCGGGCTCAAGCGAAAAGGATGACATGCTCGAGAGGTAAAACGAGTTGCTCTCAAGAAAGATGAAGTAGAAGAGCGTGAGCGACACCATCGCGATAGTGGTATTTTTCGCAATGGTGTTCATGAAGAGCCTTCTTCGATTTCCGATTGAACAGTTTCCTCAGAACAGCATTATACAAGTCGAAAACAAAGTGGGCGGTTGCGATGCCGTGAACAGCTCTTTCAGGGGGGGGCATTTTGGCCGCGACGTCGTAATCGCAGCAAATCGTGGTACTTCGTGTCCTATTTCTTTTCGAAAATGAGAACGTTCAATACGAATAGGTAACGAGAACTTACAAAGAGGGTTTCGTATATAAGAAACCCTCTTGCGTATTTAAGAATATTACCCCCTCGTCCGTTTTCTCCCAAAATGAAACAGAAGCAATGTGTAAGTCGATGCGCGTATACGAGGAGAGGAGAAGTGAATGGGGGGGCAGGAATAGGAAAGGTGCCGTTTCTGGCGCGAGACAGTATCGAGCACATGAAGACCCTGGGACACGTGGGACGGAGGTTCCATCATGAAATTCACCAAGGTTCGTAACATCTTGCTTTCGGCGCTTCTTGCGCTGACCGTCGGCATGCCGATGCTTTCGTTCGCCGACGAGGGTGCCTCTGCAGGATCGGGTGCGTCAGACGCAGGAATCACGCCCCATGCCGCAGGTGACAAGGGCACGGTGGCCGATCCCGATACGGCGAGCACGTGGAGGGATTGGGGCCTGGACTATTCGACCCAGAGCGTCGGCCGCATCTGGACTGATAAGACAGTGTCGACCGAGGACATCGCTCTGACGGGCGCCGATGGAACGATGACGATCAAGAAAAGCGCTGATGCCGATTTCCTCACGGTGTTCTCGGCGCTTTCGTCCACGTCGAACTTGAAGTCGAAGATCGCGCAGCCGCTTGACATCGTGCTGGTGCTCGACGCTTCGGGTTCGATGGATGATCCCATGGGCAAGGACGACGACACGAAGAGAATCGATGCGCTTAAGACCGCGGCGAACTCGTTCATCGACGAGATTGCGAAGCAGAACGCGAACATAAGCGATTCAACTCAGCAGCATCAGGTTTCGCTCGTGAAGTTCTCCGGGGATATTAGCGATCAGGTAGGAAACAGTACCTATCGCAAGGACAGGTTCACCTACAACTACAGCCAGGTGATGAAGAACCTGACCCCGTGCGTCGGGACGTCGGCTGACGACCTGAAGTCGACGGTCAATGCCATTAGCCCCGCTGGTTCGACGAGGGCCGACTATGGGTTGCAGCTTGCGGCTGACCAGACTTCGGGTCGCGAGAACGCCAAGAAGATTGTGGTGTTCTTCACCGACGGTTCGCCGACGAGCGGCAGCGGCTTCGAAAACGATGTGGCAAGCTCGGCTATCTCCGCTGCTAAGTCGATGAAGGACGCGGGGGCGACCATTTACTCCGTCGGTATCTTCAGCGGCGTGAACCCTTCGGCCGATCCAACGGCTAGCGGGACCAGCAGCGAAAACAAGTTCATGCACGCCGTGTCGAGCAACTATCCCTCGGCTAGCTACGCCTGGCAAAATGGCCAGAGACCCTGGCAGTCTGGCAAATGGGTTTGGAGCTTCGGTGCGCGCGCAGCCGATTCCGACTTCTATAAAGCAGCTTCGAACGCGGCCGACTTGAAGACCCTCTTCGACGGGATTTCCCAGGAAATCACAAGCTCGACGGGCCTCCCCACTGAAGTGCAGCAGGGCTATGATCCTTCAACTTCGGGGTACATCACTGTCACCG
>CAKUNS010000036.1 GCA_934668515.1 uncultured Eggerthellaceae bacterium | reverse complement strand
GTCAAGGGGAGCGCCCTTGCCAGTGAATGCTTCATTGATCAGCGGGTTGTGGATCTCGATGCCCGAGAAGTCCATTTCGAGGGCGGTGCTTACCAGCTCGTCCCAAAAATGGTCGGCCCAACCGCGGGTAGAAAAGGAAAGCTTCATTAGTTCTGCTCCTCGTATGCGATCTTGTTCAGCGCGTTGATGTACGCGCGAATGCTGGATTCAACAATGTCGGTGGAAATGCCGCGGCCGGAATATACCTTGCCATCGGCGATGAGCTTCACAATGGATTCACCCACTGCCTCACGGCCTTCGGTAACGGCCTGGATGCGGAAATCGTCAAGCTCGTAGTGCTTGTCCACAACCGATTCGATGGATTTGAATGAAGAGTCGATGGGACCGTCGCCCAGCGACACTGCTTCATGGATCTCACCGTTCTTACGCAGCGAGATATGCGAGGTTGCCTTGAAGCTCATGCCGGTGTTGATGACATAGCCCTCAAGAACATACGTAGGCGGAACTTGCAGCGCGGCCGAGGCGACGATGGCGTCAAGCTCGGTGGCACCGACGTTTTCTTTGTTTGCGGCAATCTTCTTGAATGCTTCGAACACCGATGCGGCGTCTTCGTCGGACAGGCTGTAGCCCAAACGCTCGACGTACTGCATAACGGTTTCTTGATCGTCACCTGCGGTAAGAACGAGCCCCTCTACCGCTTCGGAAACGGAATCGGTGAACTTGAGCGCTTTGGAGCGATCTTCGCAGCACAGGCGGGCGATTTGATTCATAGCTCGTTTAAGCTCGGTTACACGGACATGGCATTGGGCATCAAGCGCGTCGGCCTTTGCGGCAAGGATGCGGGAGATGTTGTCAAGTGCGACGACGTCCATGGGGTAGGAAGTTGCTTTCACCAGGGAAGCGCCTGCCATGACGCCGGCAACTGCGCAAGCGTCGGCCATGTTCAGGTTGTTGCAGCAAGAAATGCCAAGGGTGATATCGTTCAGTTGGGGTGCAGCCTGGGTAAGGTTGCTAATGAACTCGGCGAACTCTTCGGGAAGCATGGAGCCGGCGGCATCGCATACGGTAACCGTATTGGCGCCAGCGTTAACGACAGCCTCGATGATCTTGGCCAAGTAGGCAACGTCGGTGCGGGTGGCATCAACGGCCACGAACTCGACGTCGTCGGTAAGCTGCGCGCATTTGGCTACGGCCGCGGCAGCATCGGCAACCAGGTTGTCTGCCTTCTTGCGCTGGATGTACTCCATGCACGAGGGGCTTACAGCTGCCTCCACCTGCAGGCGAACGCTCTTGGCACCCTTAGCTGCGTTCCAGACGGCTTCGATATTCTGCTCGTCCATCTTCACCGGAACGGCAAGCGTGCTGTTTTTTACCAGAGAGGCAATGGATTTGATTCGCAAGGCGTCGACCTTAGATGACTCGATACCCTCAACTTCAATAGAGCCCACACCGATACGGTCTAGGATCTTCACGATTTCTAGCTTCTCCTTGAAGGATAGGGAGAGCGTTTTGGAGGTAGCGGCCTCTTTCATCGTGATGTCACTGACGCGTATGTCTTTCATGTGCGACTCCTGACTTGTACGAACTTGCTTCTACGCGTCCTCTTTTTGCGTGGACGCTCTCGGTTGGGAACCCCTTCCGATATAACGAAGTATTGTCGCATCATCTTTAAAAGTCGCGCTATGTGAAATAAGTTCGTAACAGTTAATTAATCGTTCTTTCATAAATACTGCTGGCAACCTGATGAAAAAGAAGAAAGCCCTGAAGAGAGGTGAAATTCGGATCCATCGAATGCATCGGTTCGAATAAAGTCATCTTTGGCGAATGTGGTTCGAATGGGGTTACGCCTGCTCTTCTTCCTCGATGAGCTTCGTGGCGTATTCGATGGCGTCGTCGATGTTCGCGCGGAAGTTGTCCTTACCAACCAAGTCGACGAAACCTGCATGCTCCATGGTTTTCATGGGCTGCTCGTTTGCGTGGCTGAAGATGAGGCGCACACCGTTCTCGCTGCAGTATTTATACAGGTTCTCCAGCGCGTTCATGCCGGTTGCATCCAAGGAAGGAACGCCGCGCATGCGGATGATCAAGTACTTAGTGAATTCCTTTACCGAGATGTCCGAAATACGGTCGGCCATGCCGAAGAACATAGGGCCGTTGATTTCGTACACGCGCACGCTTTTCGGCAGTTCGCGCAGATTCGTGACTTGGGAATCGTCGTCGCAGTAGTACTTCCAACCTTTAACTTCGGTTTCCTCGCTCACCATCTTCATGAACAAGACCACGGTGATAACCATGCCGACGCCAATGGCAGTTACCAGGTCGAAAACGATGGTCAGCGTGAACGTAAGGAGCAGGGTTGCGATGGCACCGCGCGATGCAGTGGCGCACAGGTGGGCAAAGCTGCGCCAACCCGACATGTTGTAGGCAACCTGAAGAAGAATGGCGGCGATGGTGGGCATGGGGATGAGGGCGGCGTAGGGCATAAGGAACACTAGAACGGCAAGAAGCACTACGGCATGAACCATGCCGGCAACTGGCGTGCGGCCACCGCTCCTGACGTTTGCGGCGGTGCGGGCTATGGCGCCCGTTGCGGGAATGCCGCCGAAAAGCGCCGAGCCGATGTTGCCCATGCCCTGAGCGACCAGTTCCATGTTGCAGCGGTGGTGGCTTGAGATCATGGAGTCGGCAACCACGCAAGACAACAGTGATTCGATGGCGGCAAGAAGCGCAATGGTAAATCCGTTTGCAAGCTCATCGCGCAGCAGGTCGAGGCTGATGTGCGGGACATGCAAGGTGGGCAATCCAGCGTTGATGATATACAGGTCGCCAATGGTATTGACGTCAAGACCTAGCAAGGGAACCATTGCGGCACCCACGATGACGGCAACAAGCGACCCAGGGATGCGCTTAGACACCTTGGGCCACGTGATAAGTATCGCAAGGGAAACTACTCCCACGATAAGTGCCTGCGCATTGAAGGTGCCGATGTTTTCCGCGACGGCCGTCATTTTGTCGATTGCGTCGATGGTGACGGTGCCCGCGGGATAGGTTAGTCCCAGCAGGTCTTTTATCTGGCCGATGACAATGGTGACGGCAATGCCGGCGGTGAAGCCGGTCGTGATGGTGAAAGGCACGAAGCGAATGAGGGTGCCCAGTTTCAGCAAGCCCATCAGCATAAGGATGACGCCCGCGATGATGGTTGCCGCAATCAGGCCGTCAAGACCGTCTGTTGCCACAATGCCCGCTACGATAGTGGCGAACGCTGCAGTCGGTCCGGAGATCTGCACGCGGCTGCCGCCGAACAGCGCAATAAGGAAGCCCGCGACGATTGCAGTGTACAAACCTTGTTCAGGGGCGACGCCCGAAGCAATTGCCAGCGCGATGGAAAGCGGAAGTGCTACTACTGCTACGACGATGCCGGAGACGATATCCTTTGGGATTTGCCTGCAAAGTTCTTCCTTGTCGGTATGCTTGATGATGCTGAACAGGATCGGTTCGATTTTGTCGCGCTGCATGGCCTTCAATTCGTGTCGAGTTGGTTGTGTTCATGGCTCCTGTGTCGCAGCTGCGCAAGCGAGTAAAGACGACAAGGCTCCCGCTAGGGGTGTTTTACCCTAGATGAAGCGTTGTTCTTTCGGGTTGTACGGAAAACTGTGCCGCAAGAGGGTGTCTATAGTAACGCTTCGGCAACGAATGCCTTTTCGGTACATAAAAACGCCAGCAAGAGAGCGTGAAGATGTTGAATGAAGATGCCCTTGCCATCTGCTTGAATGTTCAAAATAACCACCATATCATTTGTTATGACAAGCTATGACGCAGATATTATCGAGGTGATTATGGGTTCAAGGCGTTCCTACGCGAAGAGCGTGCTTGTAAAGAAGGAAGGCAGAGCGGTTAGCGTTCCTGTCGCCAGAACATTTTCTTCTCGGTTGTGTGGTCTGATGGGAAGGGCGTCGCTCGGCGAAGAAGAGGGGCTGTTTCTTGCTAACTGTTCGCGGGTGCACTGTTGTTTCATGAGATTTCCGATTGATGTTTTGTATCTAGATTCCAACCTAAGGGGGATTGAGGTTGAAACCTTGCTTCCGTGGCAGCTTGGCAAAAGAGTGAAAGGTGCCTGCCATGTCCTGGAAATGCCCGCAGGTTATTTCGATGGCATAGTGCCCAGTTCGGTTCAGCTCATGGAAAAGTAGAGGGAAAAAGAACGCGATCGATTCACCCTCGTGTTTGTACTTTCTAGTTGATTTCGATCACGTGCAGCACATTGCCGTCGACGGTGAAAGCCACATCAAGGGAGCAGTACGCCAAATGGTAAATGCGTTCGGGCTCGTGCTTGCTTCCCGCACGGCGTGGATCCTGCTTTAACACTTCCAGAAGGCCAGGTAGTTTGTTCGAATCGATCGATTCGTGCAGTCGTTCGGAGAAATCCACTTCTAGCTCGTGCCACGGTGCTCTGTCGACCCATCCGCCCTGAGCGTCGGTATGGCAGTCGGCGAACGGAATGTAGGGTTTGATGTCCAAGATCGGCGTACCGTCTCGCAAGTCGGCTCCAAGCACGTGCAACACGGGCCCCTCGTCGGTGATCTCTACCCGTTCGAGCTTCACGCAGCTTAAGCCAAGCGGATTGGGTCTGAAGGGGCTGCGCGTGGCGAATACGCCTACGCGCTCGACGCCGCCAAGTCGAGGCGGTCGAACTGTTGGCGACCATTTATCGTTCGTGCCCTGTTTGCGGGGTGTGACGGAGTCCTGGGCTATGTCGTCGGCGGTTCCGCCGGTTACGCCGTTTTCGAATTGCCAGATCAACCACAAATGCGTAAAACTTTCGATTCCCGCAACCGCCGATTCCAAAGCGTATTCTGGTTCAAATATGATGCGTCCTTGCAAGTGGGGCGCAAGAAAACTGTTGCGGGGAATACCGAACTTCTGAGGTAGATCGGTGCGGATATGGGCCATCGGTTTCATGGGAGCCTTTGTTTTGTGCGATCGTTCAATCTGAGGCTTGGTTTCGAAACGCGCAGCAGGCTGCTAGCGAGTTTGAACTCAAGGTTCGAAAACAGCATACATTGTAGCTTTTCCCGCAATGCGGCGCTTTCTGCCTCGTTAGCATCTAGCTTAAGCGTGGACCCCTGATTGATTTGGGTTTACTAAGCGCCTGCTTCAGTGTTTTCCGCAAACCTTTATTTTCCTTTTAATACAAACTATCGATAGATTCCTGTCAGGTTTTCGCTTGGTCGTTCGTGTTGTAGGCAGAGAAGCTTTTCTACGGATGAAAAAAGCATGCAAGTTGAAAGGTGCTTATGGATGCACGAAGCGAGGCTGTTCGCCTTGTTGAGACGTACACGCCTCTGATAATGAGGATTGGCTATACGTATCTTCATTCAAAAGAGGATGCCGAGGATCTTTGCCAAGAGACGCTGGTGAAGCTTGTTAGGCGTGGTGAAGCGTTTGTCGATGCGGACCACGAGAAAGCCTGGGTTGTGCGTGTGGCAATCAACCGCTGCAAAGATCTGCTTAAGTCGGCTTCGCGAAATCGAACGGTTGCTCTTGACGAAGCTCGCGATCGACCGGCGTCACCGGAAGGGGGCAGTGGCATTCTCGAGGCTGTTGCTGCGCTTCCGGAAACGTATCGTGAGCCCATCTTTCTGTATTACTGCGAGGGATACAAGATCGCTGAGATCGCGCGTTTGATTGGCAAATCCGAAAGCGCTGTTGCTAAGAATCTTTCCCGCGGACGCGAAATGCTGCGTGCAACCCTAGGAGGCGAATTCGAATGACGAACCGATATGCTGATGAAATGCGGAAAATCGAAATGACCGACGAACGTAAAGACGAGCTTGTCGATACGTTGGCGAGTGAGATTGAGGCGGCTCGGGTAAAGACTGTTGCAACGGGGAGCACACCAAAGAAACAGGTGAAGCGCAAGGCAGTAGGCTTCAGATTTGCCGCGGCTGCCGCCATGCTCGCGGTTGTCGTCGGGCTTGGGGGGACTGCCTATGCAATGGACATCGGTGGAATTCAGCGAACCGTGCAAGTTTGGATCCACGGCGATCAAACTGATGCAACGCTCGTTGTCGAAAATGGATCGTACTCGCTTGGCTACGAAGACGAGGACGGAAACCAGGTGCATAGGGAAGGCGGCGGCGTTGCGATCAATCCTGACGGGACTGAGCGGCCTTTGACCGAGAAGGAGCTTTGGGACGAGATCAACGCCCCCGAGGTTGAATACGAGGAAAATGGTCGCGTGGTTGTTTACTACCTTAACCAGCAGCTTGACGTAACCGATAAGTTCGTTGATGGCATATGCTATGTACAGCTGCAGGTAGAGGATAGCGTTTTTTACCTGACCATCAAGTATCAAAATGGCTATGCCTGGAGTCCTTACGGATATATCCAACCGAATATGTTCAACTAGCAACCAAAACGTGCGCCTCGAAACGGGGCGCACGTTTTGTTTCATTTTCTCTAGCTTTCTTTGATGATCGGGCATAAGTCGAAGGTTCGGTTCCGTGTGCATAATTAGCGATTGAAACCAACGCATCATGTGTGATGAAATTACTATAGTCGGGATTTATATAGCAAGGCGAAATTCGGCGATGTGCGGAAAGGGAGGAACCCCTTATGAGGCGAGTGCCAATCATTGCGCTGACGTTCGCGCTCTCTTTGCCAATGGTAGGTTGTGCTTCAAATTCGGTTGAGCCGAGTAGAACTACCTTTGTCAAGACGGTCGTCTCTGATCGAGTGGAAACGATGATGGCGGAGGGTTTGCGGGAGCTGTCGTCACTTCCTTCTTTCTATCCCGAGAGTGCTGAGTCTTGGATTGATCAAGACGCTTATGTCGTTTATTCCGGCATCCTGGACAGACGCGCAGAACGATTGCTGGGAGAATGCTCTTCTGAGTTGCAAACCACCGCATTGAGCGGTTATGAGGTCGTGAATTTCCATCAAGAAGAAACCCTTTCGGATGAAAGCGGAACCTACACCGTCTATTGCTGGGAGCCTGCTTTCTTGGCGACTTCGCGTGAAGGTATTTCGTTGGCGGATGGTGTGTATTTTGATACCAGCGGAAGGCTTTGCGGGTACGAGCAGTTCACGTATTTCGTGGTTAAAGATGAAACTGGGGACTTTCCAACCTATCGCTTCCTGAGTGCGGATTTGCTTAACGGCACTGGCGGAGGGACAGCGAACGCGCATGCTTTGCAACGCATCAAGCAAGCATTCGAGCCTGTTGTTCATGGGGACTGGGCGGAAGATGCGCTTGGTGATTACTCGAACTACAACGAGCTTTCCGTTAGCTCGGAGGAGCCTGTGGCCCAGGTGCTTTTCTCCTGCGATCGAGCCGTTAAAGGCTTCAAGGTTTTGAGCGTTCAGGCTATTCCCACGGAAAGCGCTGTGCTATTTTCCACTGATGATTTGTTCGATTGCGGCGAGCTGACACCTGATTGCCCGTTGCTGTTGAACATGACTTTTTTCGGAACGCTGCCGTATTATGGGGTTTCTTACGTCGACGACAGCGGCGAAACAATCAGTTATTCCATCAACATGAGCGGTATGGATGGCTCGGTGATTTTGGATGAGATCGTACCGATCATGGGGTAGTGAGCGCGTTGGCTAACTCACGCTTGTGAGGCGTCCTTGATAGCCGCATAGGACGCGCGCGTTGCCGTCGGCGATAGCGAGTCCTTTTTCAAGCGCCGCTCTTGGCAGGTTGTAGTCGTTGTTGTTTTGCGAGACGTGCATGGCGATAACGGTTTCGGGTATGCGAAGCCCTGCATTGCGAGATTCGGTGATAAGGGCGGCAAGCTCCTCGGTGGCTTGCGGGTTCGATAGGTGCCCGAATTCCGAGGCGATTCGCCTTTTAATGACGTAGGGATAGCTGCCGTTTTTCAGCATGGTTTCGTCATGGTTGCTTTCCAAAGCCAAGATGCGCACGTCGAGCAAAGCCTCGTGTGCGGTGCTTGTCACGATGCCCGAATCGGTTATGTATCCCAGTGCGTCTCCATCGGATGCTTCAATGCGAAAGCCAAACGAAGCGGCAGCATCGTGGCGGGTGACGAAAGGGAGTACGTCTAAGCCAGCGGCTTCTATCGAATTCCGCTCAAGCGTTAGCGGGGAAATACCAAAAACATCATCTGTTTTCTGTAGCGTGCTGCTTGCGTCGATGCAGGCTCTATTGGCGAAAATCGTCGGAGCGCAGCCTAATTTCGCTAATCCGCGTAGCACCACGCCCAAACCCTTGGTGTGATCCCCATGCTCGTGCGTGATGAGCACGGCTTCAATTCTTGCTGGATCGAAGCCTGCCTGGTCGCAACGTTCTAGGAAATCGCGTTTGCATATTCCGCAGTCAATAAGCACACCTGTGCCAGTCTTTGCGTTTTCCACGATAGCGGCATTGCCTTTGCTGCCGCTTGCAAGCACATGTAATTTCAGCATTGGGTTCTTTCTTTCACGCGCGATTGCGCAGTTATTTCTTGAGCAAGTATAAGCGAATGGATGGGGGCGCGCGAAAGCGTGCCTTGGCTTCGTGCTGTCCAATTCGGTACTTCGATCGTTGGGGTTATCGGATTCGAATCCTGAGCAGGCGAGTAGTTTTTTGCCAGTCCTGTGGTTCTCCGCGAACGCTCGTTTCATCGTCTTCGGCTTTTTGCGTTTTTTACTTCGCGAAATTTACAAGCCCTCTTGCGACAGGGCAAAGACGACTCTGTCTTGGTCGTGAGGAGGGGCAGAAAAGATGCGCGAGAGGAATAACGCCGATCAGCAAATGTGGCGTTGCTGTTCAAGCGTTGAACAGGTTAGCTGGAAGAAAGGAGGGCAGGGGATGCGCGATGAAGCTGTAGATGGATGGAAGATTTCCCAAGTGGAAGCCTTAATTAGTTTGACTCGTCGCGACATTCAGCGTGCGTGTTACGATGGCTCCGGTGGATTTGGGCTGGTCAAACAGCGCAATACCACATGGGGTTGGCGTGTGTACGAAACCACCGATTTGGCGAAATTGTTCATGCTGGCGCAGGCGCGCAAGCAGGGCAAGACGCTTGATGGGATTCGGAGTGATTAAAGTCGCTGTTATTTTTCGGAGAAGGGGAAGGGTGACCTTCTCGTGTATATAGCGAGTGTCGCCGCGTGGGGGGCGAGACGTTCCTTGGCGGCGGGGAGTTCGTTAGAGGCAATACGTGTTCGATGACTGCGAACTGCTCAAGGACATAAGGAGTTCAGTCCTAATTACTTTACTGCTTGTACTTACTTGCTATTGGTTGCGATTTTTGCAAGTGTGATAGCGATTCGTCACCTTCGAAGTCAGGATTTTGATTTTGAGGTGTGCAAGGGGATGGTTGGGCTGTTCGACAGATTCCTTTGCACATGGTAGTCCGCTGGCTTGCAGGGCGATGTCAGGGTGCTTTTACACTTCAAAGTGCATGCGATTTGCCTTTATCGGTGTATGTGTTGCACAACATGAACATTACTTATCCGACATACAATTAATTTTTTAGTCTGCTATCATATCTCCGTTGGTTCTGCACAAGCGTTGTTTCATTGAGAGGGGTGATAGCATGGCTAAATTGGAAACGAAAGAACTTGTTGTTTCGGAGAACGGTGAAGCTACGATTATCGCTCGTAATGAACTTCGCTTTGAATCGAATTCTGCAAACGGTAGGGTGCCATCGAAACAGTGATGTCACCCTTTTAATTTATGGGGCGAACGGGAGCAAGCTAAACGAGGGCGCAGTGTACTGTTTTCGATGTTGCGCAACAAGTAGCCTATAACGTCAAGAGCGAACACACAGAGCAAATGCGAGAAATAGAGAATACAGAGAGGACGATGCGAAAGAAATGAAGAAAAGCAACGCGAACAAAGTCATTCCGGTCATCATGAGTGTTGCCATGTGTCCCATGATGTTGCCAACTGCAGCATTTGCGGCTGACGATGGCGCGGTATCGGGGGGGGGATCGTCATTCACGACTGAGCTTACTCAGTCTTCTGCCCAAGCAGAAGGCGCTGACGCTGGTGCAATTTCAGGTGCCACATCTGTTGCGCAGCCCGAGACGACTGGCAAAGCAGCCGATGCGACGACCGGTAAGGCGTCCAATCAGGAAGCGGCTAATGAGGCAGCTGCTCCCGCAGCCGAAACTTTCGGGGAAGGTACTACGGCAGCGGTTGCAGAAGTTAATGGCACGAAGTATTCCAGCCTGCAGGCCGCAATCGACGCAGCTCAGGACGGCGAGACTGTCACGCTGCTGACGGACGCTACCGAAGACGTGGCCATCAGCAAGAGCATCACCCTCGACCTGGGCGGCAAGACGCTGGCGAATACGAACGCCGGCAAGGCCACGATCTCCGTGCAGGGTGGCACCATTACCGTGAAGAACGGTAATGTTGTGGGCGGCACCGGCTACTACAACATTGAGGTCACGAAGGACGGTAACGCCAACCTGACGCTGGCGGATGTGACCGCCACGGCGGGCAACACGGGCTCCTCTATGATCGACAACTGGGGCACGCTGACCATCGAAAGCGGTTCTTATTCGGGTGGCTTGAATGTCGTCAAGAGCGAGGAAGGTTCTACTCTCGCCATCAACGGTGGCAAGTTCGAGCTGAGCTATGCAACGAATGGTTATACGGGCGTTGTTTTCGCCTACGGCAACACGACGATCACTGGTGGCGAGTTTATTCAGAGTCTGACCACCACAGGACGGTGGAACCACCCGCAGGTTGTCGCGACTGGTGTTGTGGAGGGTTATACCGCTATCACGCGGGTTACCGGCGGCCACTTCGTCAACAAGATGTCTGGGGAGAGCATTTTCCGCGGTGTCGGCAAGGGCACCTCTGACAACTTCGAGGTTTCCGGCGGTACGTTTAATAAGAGCATTTCCGAAGGCTACTGTGCCGATGGCTTCATTCCCACCAAGAACGCGGATGGCACCTACGGCGTCAAGGAAGGCCACTACGTTGCTCAGGTCGGCAGCAAGAAGTACGAGACTCTGGCAGAGGCGATTCGTCTGAGTGCAAAGGGCAAGACCATTACCCTACTGACGGATGTCGAGCAGAACACCCAGCTGACCATCGACAAGAACATCACGCTGGATCTGAACGGCAAGAGCATCAAGAACACGCAAGACATCTGGGGCGATAATGCCAACGCCATCCTGTCCATTACGAATGGCGCCAAGGTGACCATCACTGGCGACGGCACCATGGATGCCAAGGAGAACGACTGCTACACCATCAACGTGAAGAAGGGCGACCTGACCATCGAAAACGGCACCTTCTACGGTAACGTCAGCGTGGTTCAAGTGGAGGAGGGCACCCTGTTCGTCAAGGGCGGCACCTTCGACCTGCGCCAGAAGTGGGAAGGCAGCAGCAAGTATCTGTTCAACTGCATCGATGATGCGTATGTGGACGGCAGCGCAAATGTCGCCATCAGCGGCGGCAAGTTTGTCGGCTTCGACCCCAATGTCTCTCCTGAGGGCGAAGGCACAAGCTACTTGGCTCCCGGTTACGCTCCTACTGACAACGGCGACGGTACATACGGTGTTGTTGCCGGCGTGGCGCAGATCGGCACGAAGGCATACGCCACTCTCGCCGATGCCATCGCCGCAGCTCAGGATGGCGATACAGTCCAGCTGCTGGCCGACACGAAAGAAAACGTCACGATCACCGCGAATGACGTCACGCTCGACCTGAACGGTCATACCCTCAATGGCAGCACGGGCGAGCGCAAGCCGGCGCTGACGGTCACGAGCAAGGTCACCATTGTGGACTCCAGCGAGGCCCAGACGGGCACCATTATGCGTGAGGACACCGCGGAGAATTCCGGCGTTTCCTCCCACTATGTCATTGATGTCCAGAGGGAGGGCGACCTGTTGTTCGAAAGCGGCACCGTCAAGAATGGCAGCGGTGCAGGCGGAACAAAGGGCGCGTCCCTTGTTCGCATTGGCACCGATAGTAAGCCGGACGCATTGCCGACCATGACCGTTGCTGGTGGTACCTTCACGCAAGATAACTTTATTGCCCTTAAGGTCGATTACGGCACCCTTTATGTGAAAGGCGGCTCCATCAACTCCGCGAACAGTTATGCGGTTCAGAATTGGAAGAACGCCACCATCGAAGGCGGCACTGTTAACGGCAACATTTCGGCGTGGACTTATAGCGGCGGACACGGCGCCGAACTCACGATTAGCGGTGGCACTGTAAATGGCGACATTGAGTCTCTGACCTACGATGGCGTTGCGGGCAACCCGGCGAAGGTGGCAATTACCGGCGGCACCGTCAACGGTTTGCTGCACGCGATTGACTACACCACGGGCGCTACTACTGATGACCCCACGAAGGCAACGATTGACGTCGCGGGCGGCACGTTCTCTAACGAGGTTCCTGTGAACTACTGTGCCAAAGGCTATACTCCTACTGCTAATGCTGATGGCACGTACGGTGTTGAGAAGGCAGTTACCGTTAACTTCGACTCCAAACAGGGTTCAGCAGTTGACTCTCAGCTTGTTGTCGTTGGCGGCAAGGTGGCAAAGCCGGCAGATCCTACCAAGGAAGGCTATACCTTTACTGGGTGGTTCTCTGACGAGGATTGCACCAAGCCTTACGACTTCGATGTAGCCGTAGACGACACGGTGCCCAAGCTCACGTTGCATGCAGGTTGGAAGGCAGCGGCTCCTTCTATTGTTAAGCCTGGGACTAACGATAACGCTGGAACAGGCGATGATTCCTCTACCGTTAAGCCCGGTACTGGCGATAACGGTAACAACGGAGGCAATGGTGACAACGCGGGCAAGGGCGACGGTACCAACAACGGAAGCAATGCCGCTAACGGAAGCAACGCCAACAACGGCGATAATTCCTCTGCAAATGAGAATGTAACCGGCAATACCGTTAATAACAATGGTGACAAAACGGCAAACAAATCAAAGACGGCTCTCGCGGAGACGGGCGATAACCTTACTCTCGTCGGTGGCGCAATTGCCCTGATCGCCGTTACGGCCGCTGCTGTTGCGGCATTCGCACTGCGTCGCAGAAAGATGAACTAGCTATTGCGCTTCATGCGTTTCGTTTGTTGCGAGGTTGAGCAATAGGATCACTTGATGAAAGAAACCGAGTCTGGAGATAGTCCAGGCTCGGTTTCTTTATTTTTCAATAGGGGATAGGAACGGGGTATTTGCTATTTGGCGCCAGTTCTTCTAATCGCATCGTAGTCAGTGGCAGCACGGGGATAGGTGGATGGTGCCGCCTTCAGCGTGAGCGTTTAAGACGTAATGGTAAATAACTTCATGGAACGCCGGTCCAGTCCCGATGGTGGAAGAACTCGTTCTTTGGGCGTTTGGAGGCAGAGCTGTTCTACGGCGAGAGCGGGAACGGATGAATCATCAATGGTTTCGCGTTTGCGATTGACCACTGCTGCCATTGGTACAATGAGCAACGAATTAAAGAATCGCTCGGAAAGATGAGCCCGCTGTGGTACAGACGGATGCTCAGTTCTTCAGGCGGACCTTAACGCTTGTATCGTCCATTGGGATACGAGGAGGCGTCAAGTTAAACTGAAGGAACTGACTCCGGAGGAGTTCCGTAGCCAGTTCCTTAGTGGCGTAGTCTTTATTTGAGCCGTTCAAGTTTTGGAGCGCAGTTCCCGCCGCTTGCAAGGGCCGTTCTCTAAATAGCCTTTCGCCTCGTCTGTTTGAGCTTATTCTTCTTAAAGGCGCCGATTCCGCCGAAGAATTTGTTGTAGGTCTCTCCGTCTTCCTTCGCGGCGTATTTGATGCCAGCCAGCTCGATTGTGCATAGGTAGTCCGCGGACTGTTCGAGCCGATAGTCGGTCATCGATGTCTTGCGGCGCTCCAAGACACCCTTGGAGAGGGCGAACCCGAAGGATTGATCGAGGGCCTTCTTGACGATGTCCTGGCCGTTGTCGTAATAGATCTTCACATCGTCGAACGCCTGAAAGAAGTCGAGGTGGTCGAACAGGAGTCCAGAGATGTCCCGCTTCATGCGGGCGGTGAGCTTCGCGAGGTCGTCGAACTCGCTTCTTCGGTATGCGAACGTCGCGT
>CAKUNS010000035.1 GCA_934668515.1 uncultured Eggerthellaceae bacterium | reverse complement strand
CGTCCAAGCCGCTTTCATTTTCATATTCGACATGACCGCCGCGCCGTGAGTTAGCGGACAGCGCGATGATCTTCGGCCTTATTCGCAAAGGTGCGGACCTTCGTTTTTCCTGCCGTAGCAATAGAATCCCTGACCTGCAGCAACGCCAGTCCTGCCCTGATCGATGTAATCCTTGAGCATCGCGACGATCTTACCCTGAGT
Organism: uncultured Eggerthellaceae bacterium; assembly: GCA_934668515.1. Taxonomy (GTDB): domain Bacteria; phylum Actinomycetota; class Coriobacteriia; order Coriobacteriales; family Eggerthellaceae; genus UMGS1502. The sequence continues at coordinate 15,035 of CAKUNS010000035.1, read as the reverse complement.
GCTCTCCGGATCTTTTGCGCGCGGATCCATGGCAACGATGTTGTAAGCAGTATTCAAGCCAACCACGTCGAGAATCATGAAGGGGCCGATCGGCGCGCCAGTTGCAAGGGTCCAGGTCCTGTCGATGGTGGGAACGTCCGCAATGCCGTTAGCAAGCAGGCCGTTAGCCGCATTCAAGAAAGGCACTAACAGACTGTTCAAAATATAACCGGGCTGTTCTTTCTTAAGCTCCAGGGGGATCATGCCAATAGCCTCGGCGAACTCTACGACATCACGGAAAACCTGCTCGTCGGTTCCCGGATGACCCATGACCTCGGCAGTGTTGTTCTTCCAGATCTCGTTGGCGAAATGAAGAGCCAGGTACTTTTCGGGGCGACCGGTGTATTCGGCGAACGCACTGGGAACCATCGTGGAAGAATTCGTTGCCAAAATGGTCTTCTCGGGCATGTAGTCGCGAAGCGCGGTGTAGAAATCGATCTTATCCTGCGGCGTTTCGGAAATGGCCTCGATGATCAGATCAGCATCCTGAGCAGCCTCTTCGTATGACGTGGTGAACGTGATGCGCGAGAGTGCGCCTTTAGCTGCCCCAAGTAGTTCTTTGATCTGGTAAGAATCGAGATCGCGGGTATGGGAAAGGCCACGGCAGTAAGCAAGGGCGGGGTTCTCGCTCATCTCCTTGATCATATCCTGGTACTGTTCGGCAAGATGCTCGAACTTAGGACGAGCGCGATCGATGGAGCCCTCAGAACGAAGCCAGACCTTTACAGGAAAACCCTTATAAGCAGTCTGAAATGCGATCTGGCTACCCAGAACTCCACCACCGGCGACCGTAACGTTCTTTATCTCCATGATCAACCTCTTTCAATCTGATTCGTGATGCGATTCGGAATCTCGTCCGTCGCTGGATGAAGAATACGATCGAAAGAAGCTCAATCATAGTGTCGGTTAATATCAGAAAATTCATGCCAGTTGAAACAATCAGAACAAGCCGATTGCCTATCAGCTTTCATAATGTGCGGCGATTTCTTCCGCGAAAACTTCCTCAAGTATGCCCAAACCCACACGAACGTCAGCACCTGACAACGCCGCGAAATTAACGACGATTGTATGTGCCGATTTCGCATCGTAACGAACGGTGTATTCGGACAGCATTGGCAAACGCATCCCTCGCGACAACGCGGCTTCCTTCACCTGACGGTCGCTTTTCGAGGTGCGAATGTGAAAGAGCAGGTGAGTCCCCATCTCCCCGCCAAACATGCTTGAGATCTTCGCAAGAGGCGATTGAGACGCAACTGCAAGAAGATCCTCACGTTGCTTTCCGTATGTTCTACGCAAGCGAGCAATATGTCGCTCGAAGTACCCTTCGGATATGAACGCCGCAAGAGCCATCTGCTCGAAGCTTGAAACGCTGCAGGTATAAAAGGAAAGCTCCTCGCGGTAGATCTCCATAAGAGCCGTGGGAAGGATCATGTAGGCAATGCGAATGGACGGAACGAGCGTCTTGGAAAAAGTGTTCATGTAGATGACTCGTCCAAGCCTGTCGCGGCTGATCAGCGGGGTGAGCGCCCTACCCGCATGACGGATCTCGCTGTCATAATCGTCCTCGATGATATAACGCCCCGGCTTCTCTTCGGCCCAGGCCAACAAATCGCGACGGCGCTGCTCTGACATAACAACACCAGTGGGAAACTGGTTCGCAGGCGAAACGTAAACGGTATCGGCGCGACCGGCTCGAAGAACATCGAGGCGAATCCCCTCTTCATCAAGAGGAACATGCTCCCAAAGCGTCTCGGAGTTACGCGAGGTCTTCTCGAACTTCTGATACCCGGGATCTTCAACGGCGATGATGCTCTGCGAACCAAGAAGCTGGAGCAAGCGATCGTACAAATACTCGGTACCTGGCCCGATGACGATACGTGAAGGGGCAACGCTGATGCCCTTCGATTTGAACAGATACGTAGCGATCGCCTTCCTTAACGGCAGAAAGCCGTTAAAAGGGATGCGCTCAAGCAAGGCGGCATTGGAGTCGGATAACACGCGTCTCATCAAACGAGCCCAGGTGTCAAACGGAAACAAATCCAACCCGCATTTGTTCGCACGCAGGTCAAGAAGGGAGCTTGCGTTCGGCGATGGAACCTGAGACTCGAACTCATCAAGGGAAATCGAGGCAGCGTCAACCTTGCCTGAGCCAACAACGAAGCCGCTCCCCTGCCGCGCTACAAGATAACCTTCGCTTACCAGTAAACCGTAAGCGCGCTCGACAGTGTTCACACTGACGTCAAGGTCTTCCGCCAACTTGCGCTTCGAAGGCAGCTTGGTTCCGGCTGCGAGGTTTCCGCAAGTAATCTCCTCACGAATCTTGTCATGTATGAAGCGATATTTCGGTGCCCCGTTGCGGCGATCGATATCAAAGCCTGCCATATGCCCTCGCTCCTTATGAAACAAATCTACTATTTCCGCGTCAGTTGTCGACCATATAATTCAAGTCAGTTTAACCCCAGATCCGATTTTCTGAATAAAAAAGCGGCTCAGGAAAATTCCTGAGCCGCTCACCTCGTACAGAAAACCGCTTAACTGCAGTGGATCTTACTCATGATGATGGTGATGATGGTGTTCGCCACCACAATCGCAATCGTCACCGCAGCCACATCCATCATCTTCAGCAAACTCTTCGCACTTGGAGAAAGCAGCCTCGTCAACGACAACAGTGCAGTCGGGATGGAACTGCAGGATGCTGGCAGGCACCTGAGGCGTAACGGGACCGTAGCAAACCTCGCGGACGATGTCTGCCTTATCCTCGCCGGATACAACCATCAGAACCTTCTTTGCCCCCATGATGGTGCCGATGCCCATGGTGTAAGCCTGACGCGGAACCTCATCGATGCTATTGAACAGTCGGCTGTTAGCCTGAATGGTGGATTCCTGCAGATCTACCACATGAGTAGCAGCAGGGAACGTGTCGGCGGGCTCGTTGAAGCCGATGTGACCGTTGTGACCAAGACCCAACAGCTGAAGATCGATGCCGCCAGCCAGGGTAATGGCTGCTTCGTAAGCCTCGCCAACAAGTTCGGCATCGGGGTTGGTGCCATCAGGCACATGGGTGTTCTCAGGGCGAACGTTGATCTTGCTGAACAGATGCTTGTTCATGAAGTAGCGATAAGACTGCTCGTGATCGCCGGCAAGACCGCGGTACTCGTCCAGGTTGAAGGTGGCAACACGCGAGAAATCGATGCCCTCCTCGGCGTAACGGTTAGCGATTTCGGCGTAAAGCCCCTCGGGTGTAGAGCCGGTGGCAAGACCAAGCACGCAGCCAGGCTTCTCCTCAACTTCACCGATAATGAAATCGGCAGCGAACTCACTCAGCTCTTGGTAATCTTTAGTAACGTAAATTTGCATATCGAACCCCATCGAAAGAATGACCAGTCAAAACAAAGCACCACGATACAGCATCGCGGTGCTTTGAAAAAGATCAAGGACTCGAAAAGCTCGGTAAGACCAGAGGTTACTTCAACTCGTCAGCGATAGCGCTGATGAAAGCGTGGGTTCCCAAAGTCTTCGGGTCGGGGACGGTCGTGATACGCGCGAGATCCCCCGTCATGCGGCCCGACTCGATAACAGAGACCGTTGCCGCCTCGAGCCGATTAGCGAAATCAACCAGTTCAGGCAGTTCGTCCAATTCGCCACGCTTTCGCAGCGCTCCGCTCCAAGCGAAAATGGTTGCAACGGAATTCGTCGATGTGGGTTCATGCTTGAGGAAGCGGTAATAATGACGCTGAACCGTTCCATGTGCGGCTTCGTATTCAAACTGTCCATGCGGGGAGACCAAAACGCTCGTCATCATGGCAAGGCTTCCGAAGGCACTTGAAACCATGTCGCTCATGACATCACCGTCGTAGTTCTTGCAGGCCCAGATAAAACCACCCTCGTCCTTCATCACGCGAGCGACGGCGTCGTCAATGAGCGTATAGAAGTAGTCGATACCCTCTTGCTGGAAACGCTCTTTGTATTTCGACTCGAATATCTCGGCGAAGATGTCCTTGAAACGATGGTCGTATTGCTTGGAGATGGTGTCCTTGGTGGCAAACCAAACGTTCTGATGAGTTTGCAAGGCATACTCGAAACAGCAATTTGCAAAGCTCATTATGGAGTCATCGAGGTTGTGCATGCCTTGAACTACCCCCGGACCAGCGAATTCATGAACGAGCTCACGCGTTTCGGCTCCGTTGGCCGAGGTGTACACCAGCTCGACTTTGCCCGGGCCGGGAATACACATTTCGGCGTTTTTATACACATCACCATACGCATGACGTGCAAGCGTAATGGGTTTTTTCCAATTGCGAACGCACGGCTCGATGCCCTTCACCACAATGGGGGTACGGAATACGGTGCCGTCCAGAATCGCACGAATGGTTCCATTCGGGCTCTTCCACATCTTTTTCAGACCGTACTCTTCAACGCGAGCTGCATTCGGCGTGATGGTGGCGCACTTCACTGCAACCCCAAGACGCCTCGTGGCAAGAGCGGCATCGACGGTAACCTGATCGTCAGTGCGATCACGATTCTCAAGGCCAAGGTCGTAATACTCGGTCTTCAGGCCTACGAAAGGCTCGATAAGCTCATCTTTCACGATCTTCCAGATGATGCGGGTCATCTCATCGCCGTCCATCTCGACAAGCGGCGTTTTCATTTGAATCTTGTCCATGCAAACCTCCCATGCCGATTTCTTCGAGCACAGAGTAAACCCGTTTAACGAAAACGCCCCAAAATGTTACAAGGATTGTTTCCGAATCATTTCACGGATTTTCTTCTTGCCTTCTTGAGAAATCGTAGCGATAATGCCTTTTGTCATCTTCTACGAAGTTTCTAGGATCCGCAACGCGAGGCGGAGACCGGAAGCGGAGAAGACTCTGGAGAATCTCTTAAATGAGTGCCGAAGGTGCAAGGCGAAAGCCGAAACTCTCAGGCAAGCGGACAGAGCGACTGCAACGGGTTATCTGAATGCCCGTCATGCATACGTCATCATTTGCGACCTTCTTCAGTGAATATCGATTTTGCAAGGAGGTCATAATGCAAGAGGCGTTGCTCGCGATTGTTTCAACCATCAATTCTTATCTTTCCAACTACGTTCTGATCATTCTGCTGATTGGCACTGGTCTGTACTTCACGGTACGCACCCATGCCGTTCAGTTCCGTTGCTTCGGCGAAGGCGTGAAGAGCGTTTTCGGAAACTTCTCGATGAACGGCAAGAAGCATAAGAGCGGCATGAGCTCGTTCCAGGCACTCGCCACCGCCATTGCGGCTCAGGTCGGAACCGGCAACATCGTCGGTGCTTGCGGAGCAATCCTGATCGGCGGCCCGGGCGCTATCTTCTGGATGTGGCTTATCGCCCTGCTTGGCATGGCCACCAACTACGCTGAGGCTGTTCTTGCGCAGAAGACGCGTCGCATCGACAAGGATGGTACCGTCCACGGCGGCCCGGTTTACTACATCACCACTGCATTCAAAGGCAAGGGTGGCAAGTTCCTGGCCGGATTCTTCGCTGTCGCCATCATCCTTGCGCTTGGTTTCATGGGCTCCATGGTTCAGGCCAACTCCATTGCCTCTACCATGAACACCGCCTTCGGCATCCCCACGTGGGTTATCGGCCTGATCATCGTCATCGTGGGCGCATTCATCTTCATCGGCGGCATTTCCCGCATTGCGTCCGTCACCGAAAAGCTGGTCCCCTTCATGGCCATCGTGTACCTGGTCGGCGGCCTCGTCGTTCTGATCATGAACGCACACGACATTATCCCGTCTTTCCAGCTTATCTTCGCCTGCGCATTTAATCCTCAAGCATCCATGGGCGGCGTTACCTTCGGTATCATCGCCGCTCTCTCTCAGGGCGCAAAGCGCGGTCTGTTCTCGAACGAGGCAGGCATGGGCTCTACCCCGCACGCACATGCAATGGCAAACGTCAAAGACCCGCATGACCAAGGTGTAGTCGCAATGATCGGCGTCTTCGTGGATACCATGGTCGTCGTCACCATGACCGCCCTGGTCGTCATCAGCGCCCTGTACTGCAACGATGGCGCAATCGCCCAGGCCTTCGCCAGCGCTCCCGCCGGCGCCGATCCAGCTGCTGTCGCCGCTTCCATTGGCCTTGACAAGACCAACATGGCTCAGGCTGCATTCGCCAAGTTCTTCGGAACCACCTTCGGCAACGCGTTCGTCGCCATCTGCCTTCTGTTCTTCGCTTTCTCGACCATCATCAGCTGGAACCTGTTCGCCAAGCTGAACGTCATCTACTTGTTCGGCAAGAAGGGCGTCCTCCCCTTTATGATCGTCGCCCTGGCCTTCATCTTCATGGGCTCCATCCTTTCGAACGATCTGGTTTGGGAGCTAGCCGACATGTTCAATCAGTTGATGGTTCTTCCCAACGCCATCGCCTTGATCGCTTTGGGTGGCTCGGTTTCAGCCGGTGCCCTCGCCCATGGCAAAAAGAAAAACTAACGCACGTTAACAAACCAAGCGTCAAACAACGAAAAGAATCCCGCCAGCTTCCCAGCTGGCGGGATTCTTCACTTTGAATAGCCGACAACAATCGGGGTTATTCACCCGTAAATCTGCTCTACAGGATTTCGAACAAGAAGCCGATGTCTTAGCGACCGCAACAATCTTTATAAGCTTTACCACTACCGCATGGACAAGGATCGTTCGGTCCGATCCGCAGCTCGCGACCGTCGGCTCCGTAGAAGATGCGACGACCGGTCAGTTTCTCTATCAGCTCGTTGGACGACCATCCATTGCTCTCCCATGAAGGAACGATCTTGAACACGTTCGATATCAAGCGGGAAAGAACCCCCTCGTCAAACGAGCAGCCCTTCATGCCGATATCTTCAATGTAGCGATCGATTGCAGACATATCGCCGATCTCGATGGCGGCGCGCACGACGTCCTCCGTCACATACTCGCCAAAGCTGTAATCATCCTGAGTATCGGGTACATGGGCGTCGACGAATGACTCAAGATCACGCACACAGGGATGATGCCAAAGAGCGCCAAGCGGACCGCCCACGGCGATCATCTGCTCGGTGATAGGCTTAGGCTCAAAATCGCGGTGCTGCATGATCATGGTCTCGCGCAACTTGGCAAGATCATCGATTTGCCGGTCGACCACCGACTGCATTTCAGCAACCGTGGGCTTCTGTTCGCCGAACGCGGCGTCGCCTTCGCGGCCCTCGTCGTTAGAAGTGCTTTGGTAATGAGCATTCACAACCTGTTGGGAAACGAACGATTCCGTCAGCGTGTAATGAACAAGGTAAACCGCGCCCTCTTTATGCCACAACGTGAATGTAGACTCTGCAATCTGGGAAAACGAAACAAGAATCTCACTGAAACGTTCGAACGGAACAGGCTTCGAATCGACCATACGATATTGTTCATAGACTTGAGGAAGCGGCGCAAGACCGTAAAGAAGCACCGCGCACGAGGCAACCCTGATAGCAAGCTCGTCGTGCAAATTGAATTTGAACCGACCAGCAAGGCCAAGCGTGGTAAGGTCGAGAGCGAATTCTATGGGAAGAGGCTTGCCTAAGCCGCGACTGCGCTCATAAGCGTCGCGAACCTGAGAATCGGCAAGAAGGCCGCGATGAAAGCCCTCAGGCAACCTTTCGTCTGCTTCGCCCGCCGAGCCCTCAGCAGATGCGAATGCCTCCCTGCTGATCTCTTCAAGAAGGGCATCCATGTCATCATCGAGCTTGCCACGCTGATACTCGCGAACCGCGGAAACGAAATCAGAAGCATCGAAAACGATGCCCCCGTTCGACACCGTCGCCTCGAACTTGTCCTGCATGGCGGAAATCTCGCTTTCATTGGCGTCGAACGCCTGAAGGAAACCGTCGCAAATGACAACCCCACGGAAAGCAAGAAGCGTGGTTCGGACAAATGCAGGGGCCGGCCCCATAACATCGTCGAGATCCACTGTAAGACCGGCAACGGCGAATACGCCAGCATCATTCATAAGCAGCGCATGCCCGTCTTGATAACGCACAAGAGAGAAGGTGTCGCTTAACGCATATTCCCATTGACGCACCTCGTCGATAAGTTGCACAGGAAGATGATCAGGATTAACTCGACAGTAATCCTCGACAATCGCACTGTTTTCCCAAAGAGTGCGGGAAACCAAGCCCGCCTTCGCCTCGTCAAGCTGCGTGGTGATTTCAAAACGATAATCCTTGACCACATCGAAACGCTTATTCGTGAAGTAAAGCAGCGAATCCATCGCATCGAAGAATTCGTTGCAGCTTATCTCGTCAAGATGCATGACAGCCCATCTTCTAAATCTATTGAAACGGATACATGCTAACCCGAATAGATGAACGCAAAATGCCCGAAGGCCTAAATCCGCAATAAGCGCGGCGCCTTCGGGCATATCTAATCAATCGGTTCTGCCTAGCCAGCCCACTAACGATAATGGGCAAATGCAACGCATCGCCGAGGCTAACTTGCTTTACAGCTCATCCTGTTTCAGAACCCTGAAACCTGCTGCTTCCAGAGCAAACACAGCCTCGGCTGCTTTCGCGCCACCTTTGATCTTCAAGACGTCAACTGCACGATCAGCCTCCGTCGAGAAGCAATATCCGTACTCGATGTTCAAATCAAGATCGGCAAGTTTGTCCAGCAGATCGGCCAAACCGCCCGCCCTATTGGGAACCTCGATAGCCGTGACGTCAGTCAACGATGCATGGAACCCGCCATCGGTAAGCACCTTAACGCAGTTCTGAGGGTCGTCCGCAATGATGCGGATCAAGCCGTACTCAGAAGTCTCGGCGATAGTCAGAGCCTTCATGCTGACCCCGGCATCACCCAAGCAGCGGCACAACGCACTCAAACGGCCTTCGGAGTTCTCAAGAAAGACGGTGATCTGCTTAACCATTAGTTACTCCCTTCACGAAGGTCGATAAGGCGCTTGGCCTTGCCTTCTGAACGCGGAATGCTGTTCGGCTCGACGATCTTCACGGCGATGCCGACACTCAGAGCCGCCTTCAGTGCGCCTTGGATGCGCTTCTGAAGAGCCTCGATAGCGGCGATCTCATCGAAGTCGACGTCGGGGTTGATCTCTGCCTTCAGTGTAACAACATCGAGCGCGTTCTTGCGAGTGAGCTCGATCTGATACCAAGAGGAAACCTCGGGGAACGTTTCCATGACGTTCTCAATCTGGCTGGGGAACACGTTGACACCGCGGATGATGAGCATGTCGTCGGTACGGCCATGCAAACGGTCAATGCGCTTATGTGTGCATCCGCATGCACATTCGCCAGGCATGATGCGAGTGATGTCGCGCGTACGATAGCGAACAACCGGGGAAGCCTCTCGATCGATGCTGGTAAGAACCAACTCGCCCCACTCGCCATCTGGCAGAACCTCGCCCGTGATGGGATCGATGATTTCAGCGTAGAAATGATCTTCAGCGAGGTGCAGGCCGTTCTGTTCAAGACACTCGATTGCAACGCCCGGTCCCATCGTTTCAGTCAAGCCGTAGATGTCAAGAACCTTGTAGTTCAATTTGCGTTCAAGTTCGGCACGCAGGTTATCCGAAAACGCCTCGGCGCCGTGAATGCCGACACGCAAATTGAACTCCTTGGCGGGATCGATACCCATAGCAAGCGCCGTGTCCGCTATGTGCATAGCGTAAGAGGGAGTGCACATCAGCATGGTAGAGCCCATCTCGCGCATGATGCGAATCTGACGCTCGGTATTACCTGCCGAGATGGGGATAACCGTAGCTTCAGACCAGAGGCTGCCATAATGAGCGCCCAAGCCGCCAGTGAACAGACCGTATCCGTATGCGATTTGAATGATGTCTTCCTCGTTGCCACCTGCATAAAGCAACCCGCGACCGAAGCACTCTGCCCAAATATCAAGGTCATGCTTCGTGTAAGCACCCACTGTGGCCACACCCGTAGTGCCCGAAGACATATGGATCTCACGAACATCCTTCATGGGAACCGCAAGCATGCCATACGGGTATGCATCGCGAAGATCCTGCTTGGTAACGAACGGCGCATTCTTAAGATCATCGAATGTCTCAACCGAATACGGATCGAATCCAGCCTCATCGAAGCTCTTCTTATAGAAGGGAATGTTCTCGTAACAGTTAACGACCGTTTTCTTGATGCCCTCGATTTGGATCTTCTCGATCTCCTCGTGGGGCGCAGTCAGGATCTCTTGAACTTTGCTCATCCGTCGCCCTTTCAAATCGTCGGTTTTTAGCACGAACCGATACTAAATCACGTTGCTCTCATCACTATGCAGATTGTCGAATTTAGCTACTTTCGAATGTATAATCTACGATGCGGAGAGACCATTCTACGGTTATTGGAGTGATATGTTCGATCAGCTCAGATTTGCCAAAAAACTGGCCGCTTTAAGAAAGTCGCGGGGGTTTTCTCAAGTCGACATCGCCCAGGCATTAGGCGTATCCGATAAAACCGTCTCAAAATGGGAAACGGGAGGCTCAACCCCGTCCCTCGAAACGCTTAGCGACCTGGCGGACTTCTATCAAGAAAGTCTTCCCTCCCTCGTTCACAAACTCGAAAACCAGGCAAACAGCGTACCCACGATCGTCATCACGGGAGGTCCCCGTTCGGGGAAAACCGCCGTGGTCGATTACCTTTCCTATAAACTTGCGCTCGACGACTTCACGGTTTTCCGTTTGAATGAAATCGCCTCCTCGATGATCCAAAGCGGCCTTACGCCTTCGAGGTTCAAAGATCCATATGAATTTCAGTCAGAATTGTTCAGCCGGCAAAAGGAAGAAGAAGAAAAGCTTCTTGAGACAGCGGAAGCCGCGATGGGCAAAACCGACGATCAACGTGCCGTGATCATTTGCGACAGAGGCTTGCAAGACGGTCATGCCTACGTGCCTCACGCCGAATTCAATCGTATTGTCGCAGCTGCTGGCATTTCGAAAGAAGAGCTCCGTGACCGCTACACTGGCGTTGTTCACTTGGAAACCATGGAAAAGCAACCTATAAGCGAAACCATCAACCCAGCGCGCTTGGAGGAAGAAGACGAGCTTCTTGATCTGGCTACGGCAACGAAAACCGCGTGGTCAGAGGTGCCAACCATAACAATTCACGCCCATGATGATATGGATATCAAGCTTCGCGAAGCGGAAAACGCCGTTCGATCAATACTTAAAATGGAGGCAATGCCAAATCCCCCTCGCCCAAGAAGGATACTGGTACGACGACCAAAGCTTGAAGATTTTCTTGATCGAAGCAACGCATCCCTCGATCAGGTAACAGTGACGTTCACTCAAGCGATAAACAGCTCACGGCAAATGCTCATCAAACGCAAAACCCATACGGAAATGCAATTGACCTCCGTGCGCATCAACGAAAGTCAACCTGGTGAGAATCGCAAGCATGAACTTGAGATACCCATCAACGGACAAGCGTTCTCATCGTATCTAAAATTTGCAGACGGGACACTTCCTTCGGTAACCAAGCAAACAGCCCGCTTTCACCATGCTGGGCAAGCGCTTTCGCTTTCGTTCTACGACTTCCTTCCTTACGTTGCGATTCTGGAAGGCGAGCCGATAGCTTCAGCCGAAAAGCTTGAACTTCCCCCTTACCTTATCGAAATCCGTGACGTGACAGATTCGGACAAGTTCACCGATCTCACCTTCGCTAAAGCCTTGGCGGAAAAGCTTCTATAAAAAGAATCGGCCGTGCATTTTGCACGGCCGATTCCGCATCATAAGTAAGGAAACGCATCTTTGAGCTGCACCACCGCAAACCAAATAGCCTAACCGCGACGCTCCACGATCTCGGACGTAATGTCGGCGATGAATTCATCAAGCGAACGCTGAACAGTTTCGTTCGAGCGATCGCGAACCGAAATGTTTCCGGCCTCTTCCTCTTGTTCGCCGAGAATGAGCATGTAGGGAGCGCGATCAACGGAACGAGCCTCGCGGATCTTGTAGCCGATCTTCTCGTCACGCTCGTCGAGCACAGCACGCACTCCTGCTGCCTGAAGGGAATCGGTGACCTGCTTAGCGTACTCCATATGCTTAGCGGAAACAGGAAGCACCTTAACCTGGCACGGAGCAAGCCACGTGGGAAACTTGCCCGCGAAGTGCTCGGTAAGGATACCGATGAAGCGCTCAATAGAGCCGAAGCACACGCGATGAAGCATGACAGGGCGCTTCTTCGAGCCGTCGGCATCGGTGTACTCCAAGTTGAAGTTCAGCGGCATCTGGAAGTCAAGCTGAACCGTGCCGCACTGCCACGTACGACCCAGGCAATCCTCCAAATGGAAGTCGATCTTAGGACCATAGAAGGCGCCGTCGCCCTCGTTAACCTCGTAAGGCATGCCAAGGCGTTCAAGAGCGTCCTTCAAGCCGCCTTCCGCTGCTGCCCAATCTTCATCGGAACCCATAGAGTCCTCGGGGCGGGTGGAAAGCTCGACGTGGTACTTGAAGCCGAACTTCTGGTACACGGAATCGATGAGGTTGACAACGCCGATGATCTCGTCGGTAAGCTGATCGGGGCGAACGAACAGGTGGGCATCGTCCTGAGTGAAGCAACGTACACGGAACAAGCCGTGCAGAGCGCCCTTCATCTCGTGACGATGGACAATACCGAGCTCGCCGGCGCGAATTGGCAGATCGCGATAGCTATGCGGCTTGGAAGCATAAACCAGAACACCGCCGGGGCAGTTCATCGGCTTGATGCAGAACGGCTCCTCGTCGATGGTGGTGGAGTACATATTGTCCTTGTAATGATCCCAATGACCCGAAGTCTCCCACAGATTCTTGGTCATGATGAGCGGCGTGGAAATCTCGACGTAGCCGGCCTTGGCGTGGATCTCGCGCCAGTAATCAATGAGTTGGTTCTTCAGGAGCATGCCGTTAGGCAGGAAGAACGGGAAGCCGGGGGCCTCGTCGCGCATCATGAACAGGCTCATTTCGCGGCCGATCTTGCGATGGTCGCGCTTCTTTGCCTCTTCGAGCATCTTCAGATGATCGTCAAGCTCTTCTTTCGATGCGAAAGCGATGCCGTTGACGCGCGTGAGCATCTTGTTGTCTTTATCGCCGCGCCAGTAAGCGCCGGAAACCGCCGTGAGCTTGAATGCCTTGAGGGCCTTCGTGTAGCAGATATGAGGGCCGACGCACATGTCGATGTACTCTCCCTGCTGATAGAACGTGATGCGGGCATCGTCAGCAAGATCGCCGATATGCTCGACCTTGTACTTCTCGCCGCGCTCCTCCATAAGCTTGACGGCTTCTTCACGGGGAAGCTCGAACGCCTGGAACTTAAGGTTCTCTTTGGTGATCTTCTTCATCTCGGCTTCGATAGCGGGGAAATCTTCCTCGGTGAGCTTGATGTCGCCAAGGTCGACATCGTAGTAAAAACCATTGTCGGTAGCGGGGCCGTAAGCGAAATCGGCATTGGGGTACAGGCGTTTAATGGCCTGCGCCATGATATGCGCAGCGGAATGTCTAAGGACGTGAAGTTCCTCTTCAGCTGGGCACTCGTTGACGGAACCGTCGTTGTACAGAACCTTCATAGATGGATTCTCCTCGGTGAATTCGAGTTCGAAATCATAATCGCAAATGATTGTACACCCCAACCCCGTCCTTGTTTCCTCGTTGTTCTTCAACCCGAAAAATTCTGGAAACAGACTGATCGTAGGTTTTAAGCATGGCACGGAGGCGATTCACCGATCGTGCATCCAGGCAAACCGCTTAAGGAGGAGAAGATGGGACGAATCGACGAGGAGTACGGAACGCTCGTTTTCAACGATCACATCATGCAGGAACGACTTCCCCGTACTACATACAAAGCGCTCTCGAAAACGCTTAAAGAGGGCGAGCCGCTCGACATCGACGTTGCCAACGTCGTTGCCCACGCGATGAAGGAATGGGCCGTCGAAAACGGAGCGACGCACTACACGCACTGGTTCCAACCGCTAACCGGCATCACGTCCGAAAAGCATGATGCGTTCATCAACCCGCAAGACGACGGCCGCGCGATCATGTCGTTCTCGGGCAAAGAGCTCATTCAGGGTGAGCCTGATGCCTCGTCCTTCCCCTCGGGCGGTCTTCGCGCCACCTTCGAGGCTCGCGGCTACACCGCATGGGACCCCACCAGCTACGCGTTCATCAAAGACGAAGTGCTTTGCATCCCCACGGCATTCTGCAGCTACACAGGTGAAGCGCTGGACAAGAAAACCCCTCTTCTGCGTTCGATGGAAGCAATCTCAAAGGAAGCCGTACGCACGCTTGCCATGTTCGGCATCGATGTGCCGCGCGTCACCACCACCGTCGGAGCCGAGCAGGAGTACTTCCTGATCAAGGAGTCCGACTATGAGCATCGCCAGGACCTTATCCTGACTGGCCGCACGCTGTTCGGCGCACCGCCCTGCAAGGGTCAGGAGCTTGAAGAGCACTACTTCGGCGCCATCCGCCCCACCGTCAACAATTTCATGAAGGAACTTGACGACGCGCTCTGGAAGCTCGGCATCCCCGCCAAAACCAAGCACAACGAGGTTGCTCCGTCTCAGCACGAGCTCGCACCGATCTTCACCGTGTCCAACCGCGCGATTGACAACAACCTGGTCACCATGGAGCTGATGAAAACCATTGCAAGCCATTACGGCTTGGTCTGTCTGCTCCATGAGAAGCCCTTCGAAGGGATCAACGGCTCGGGCAAGCATAACAATTGGTCCATTGCCACCGACAAGCTGAACCTGCTCGATCCGGGCAAGACCCCGATGGGTAACCTTCGCTTCCTGGTATTCCTGAGCGCCGTCGTTCAGGCTGTCGACGAGTATCAGGGCCTGCTTCGCTGCTCGGTTGCCTCTGCGGGCAATGATCACCGCCTTGGTGCAAACGAAGCTCCGCCGGCCGTCATCTCCATCTTCCTTGGCGACGATCTTGGTGCCGTGGTTGATTCGATCATCAACGGCAAGGAATACGAGAGCGCCGATAAGGCATATATGGATCTTGGCGTAGATGCTCTTCCGAACTTCCTGAAGGACAACAC
>CAKUNS010000034.1 GCA_934668515.1 uncultured Eggerthellaceae bacterium | reverse complement strand
ATGGAACCGAAGTCCGTTATCCGCGAAGGCGTCTCCTTCGATGTTCTGTTTTTGGGCGCAGCGGTTTTGCCCCTTGCCCTAGGAACGTTTTCTTCGGATGATGCGGGTATCAGCGCGTTTCTTTCGCGGTCCTTGTCTCCTTTGGTGCAAGGTCAATCAGGCATTGTATTTTTGATCCTTGCTGCCTTGATCGCAGTGATTCTCACCAATTTCATCAACAACGTCACGGTGCCTGCGATTTTGTATCCGGCGTTCTATCCGATCGCCTCGGCAGTCGGCATAGGGCCTGTTGAGTTGATGTGCGTTATCGTTTTCGCCTGCGGGTTGTCCTTTCTTCTTCCTTCTGCATGCCCGATGGCAGCCGTTATGTTCGGCAACGGGGAGTGGATAAAGAAAAAGGAAATTTATCTGTATGCGGGTTCGTTTTTGGCGGTGTGCTTCGCTGCACTTTGCTTAAGCGTTCCGATTGTTCGGGTGATCTTCCCGTAGTTGTGTCGAAATAGGGAAACAACAAGGTCGATCGGGCATTTTGGATCGGCCTTTTCCCGTTGAACGAGTGCTATCATCTAAAGAATGGCGGCGTTCTACGGGGTTGCTCATGGATTCTTTGGCGCTGGAGGTTTTGAAATCGTTTCCTGAGATTCACTTTGATAAGGGTGAATGCCTCATTCGCCAAGGCGAGTGCGTCACTCGTGTCTATTACTTAACCGAAGGTCATGTTATTCGCAGTGGGGTCACTTCGGGCGGGGATGTGCTTACATATGGTGAACGGCATGCCGGTGATGGCGTCTCGTGCCTTTTAGGGAGCCTTGCGTTCTATTCGTCTGGACGAGTTCACGACACGAGCTTCTTCGCGAAAACGCCATGTATTTGCCATGTGATACCCAGGGATGATTTCAAGGCATTTTTATTCAAGAACCCCAAGGTCATGGATGATTTGCTTTATCTTGCTATTGCTAATTACGAGTTTCTGAATGCGAATTATCGCGGAAAAATGCGGGGTTTGGCTCCGGAACGCGTTGCGCGATACTTGCTTCGTCATTCGGAATCGAGCCAATCCTCGTCTGATTGCATCTCCAAATTGAATGTGAGCGCCATTGCGCGTGATGTCGGGATCCACCGTCTGACTGTCGGTAAAATAATCCGGTCTTTGGCTGATCTTGGCGTCGTTTCGTTCGACGGTAATTCTTTGGTGGTGGAATCCCGTTCTCGATTGGAATCTTTTGCTAACGGGGCTGATCATTTGGATTATCGTTAGGGCGCTCCTTTGGACCCGCTCGCATTTGATATTCGCCGATCTGAATAGCAATTCCGAGAGCCAAGCGTTGAGCTTCGGTTTCTGAGCTTGGTTTTGCTACGAAAAAATGAGGAGACGCCCTTAATCAGTCGTCTCCTCATTTGCGTTAAACAAGTTGGTTGGTGATTTGCGTGGGCGCCTTCGCACGGTTATGCGACGGCTTCCTTCTTCACCAGTGCGCCAACCTTGCCTGCTTCCTTCATGCGACGTGCCAGATAGGCGGCCGGCGTATCCAAGATTGACGTGAAGATGAAGATCACGTAGCTGGAAAGGAAGATCGAGATCAGCGTCGGGATTTCGTACGTTCCCCAGAAAGCAAGCGTCGTGAACAGCAGCGTGTTGATGATCTGGCTGATCAGCGTCGAGCCGGTATTGCGCAGCCACAGGTGGCTGCGTTTGTTGCCGGACAGGCGCTCGGTAAGGTTCCACCATTTGTGGTACAGCCACACGTCGAAGGCCTGGCTGAGCGCATACACAGTCAGCGACGACAGAAGCAGGCGCGGCGTGCTGCCGAACAGCGCGCTTACCGCCGGCATCGAGACGTCGTTGGGGCTGGGGATGTAGAAGAGCCAGCTTTGATTCAAGATCAGGAAGAACGAGCTGGCGAACACGCCAAGCCACACCGCAAGCTGGGCATCCTGCTTGGTCTCGCACTCCGAAAGGATGTCGGTAACCAAAAACGTCACGGCGAACAGGACGTTGCCCAAAGTCTGTTCCATGCCGAACGCGTCCACCAGCATGGTGGCCTCGATGTTGGCAAGAATGCTGGCGCAGGCGCTTACCACAAGCAGGCCCGCTTTGCCGAACAGGCGGTAGGCAAGAAGCGCCGCGCCGAAGATGATCACGACGGATGCCGCAAGAAGAAGTTCGTTAGTCATGTTAATCTCCCACTCCGAAATCGGTGTTGTTCAAAAGGATGTCCACGCGGTCGTCGTCGCGGTAGATTGGGTAGATCTCGCGGACGAACGCCTCGATCACGGCGTCGTCGGGATCGATCGTCGAAGAGTTGGGGCACATGATGTTCAGGCAGATGCGATCGAAGTTTTGAAGACCCAGCTCGATGTCGCGCTTCATGGATTCGACGGTTTGCCCGGTCACGCCGAATAGGAAATTCGCCTCATCGAACTGCTCGGCGATAAGGGCGGGGTCGGTGTCATCGATGAACTTCTTCAGCACATTCGCGCGGAAGTCGGCGTCGAAGGTCTCCAGACCCAGCTTCATTTTCAGGTCGAAGCCGTTGAATTTACGGCGTAGTTCAGGGATGTCGTTTCGGTAGCCGTAATGCGCTTCGAAATGGATCGTCGAAATGCCCTGTTTGGCGCAGGTTTCCTTGATCAGGTCGATCGTCTTGTCGTCAAGCTCGAACACCGAGCCGCTGTTGATGATCTCGATTTCGCCGAACTCGCCCGTGACGTGCGAAAGAACCTCGGCATTCAGGGCGAAGTTCGCGTTGTCGTCGGGGCTTTTATCGTCGTGGTAGTCGCAGAAAGCGCAGGTGGTGAATGCGCAGCCTCGCCCGCGAAGCAGAACGATCTCGCGGGGGCGTTTGTCGTATATCTTGCTGTATCTGTCCATAAAAAAGTAAAGCGCCCACAAGGGACGCCTTCGGCCGTTCGCACGCTTCGCTGACGGCGGCAAGCCGACAAGCGGAAGCGGGCTTGGCCCGTTGCTCATCTCCCTAGTTTTGATTCAGTCACGCGGTTCGCTTGCGCGGCCCGCTCCTTGGCAGGATGGTTTCGAACTGCCTATTCAATTGCCAGCGAAGTTTAGCGCGGGGAAGAGGTTGTGCGCAAGAGGCTCTTTCCTGCGTGCGTTCTTTTATGCAGGCATTGTGAAAGAAGAATCGTTGCTTTGCTTTAGCACTCTACCGTAGTAAAGTACAAACATCGAAGGAAGGGTTCGTCGCGCTTCCGATGCCTGCGTTACGTCTGTGCAAAATGTCACGCGATCGCCCAAGCATCTTCCTTTGAAGACCCTATAATCACGGCGTCCGACCGAAGACGAGGCGAGAGTTAAAAATGGAATTTGTGACACCGGCGGGTTTCCGCGATGTTCTTGCCGACGAGGCAGTCGCGCGCGAAGCTATCGAACGCGCAGTTCAGGATTGCTTTGCGGCACGCGGCTATCTGCCTATCGAAACGCCTACCCTTGAGAACCTGTCCGCCATGCAGGCGGGCGGTCGTATCCCTGCGTCGCCCTTCAAGTTCTTCGACGCCAAGGGTGATTTGGTTACCATGCGCCCTGACGTCACCCTTCAGGTTGCGCGCATGTGCGCAACGCGCCTGGGCAATCAGCCCGGCCCGTTTCGTTTCCGCTATATGCAGCGCGTCTTCCGTGAAGCCGAGGGCCGTCAGCGCGCTAACGTGCGCGAACGCACCCAGATCGGCATCGAGTGCATTGGCGAGGAAGGCCCCGCAGCCGACGCCGAGGTTGTTTCCCTGTTCGCGCAGGCGCTTGACCTTGCCGGCGTTCGCGACTACAAGTTGTCGCTTGCCACGGTGGGTGTTCTTCGCTCGCTGATCAACGCCAGCGCCGCCGATCCCGCGTGGAGCGAGGCGGTGCTCGAGGCGTTCCATGCTTCAAACTTCGTCGAGATCGACAAACTTACCGAGCCCGGAGTTTCTGGTGCCGCGGCGCCTGTTTTCGCCGATGCCATTCGCAGGCTTGCGCGTATTCGCGGCGGGCGCGAGGCCATCGAGCAGGTTCGCGCGCTGGCGGCTCCGCTTGGATGCGCGCAGGGGCTCGACGATTTCGAGGCCACCTACGACTTGCTGGCCAAGGAGGGTCTGGCCGACAACATCCTCATCGATTTCTCGGTCATGAGTTCGTTCGATTACTACACGGGCATCGTGTTCGAGGCGTTTTCGCCCAGCTTGGGCACGCCTTTGGGAAGCGGTGGCCGTTACGACAACATGCTGGGCAATTTCGGGTGCAGCCGTCCCGCCGCCGGCTTCGCGTTCTATCTGGATGAAGCCATGCAGGCGGCAAGCGTGGCGGCCGATTCGCCTGATCAGCGCCCGCTTCGCATTGCGGTTCCCAAAGGCTCGCTCAATCCCGATGCCATCGACGTGCTGGCCCAGGCCGGTCTTGACGTCATGGGCTTGGACGACCCGGGCAGGCAGCTGATCATCTCGAACCCGGGTGTCGAGTACATCATTGTGCGTCCTTCCGATGCGCCGGTGTTCGTGGAGATGGGCGCTGCCGATTGCGGCATCTGCGGCGAGGACTCGCTCATCGAAACCGGAGCCGACGTGGTAGAGCTTACCGACCTGCGCTTCGGTGGTTGCCGTTTCATCGTCGCTCAGCGCGAGGGCGCTGCGGAAGCGGTTGAGGAGCGCTATCGCAAGCTTGGCAGCCTTCGCGTGACCACGAAATACCCGCGCATCACTCAAGCGTTCTTCGGCCGAAAGGGCACGCAGGTCGAAATCGTCAAGCTTAACGGTAACATCGAGCTTGGCCCGCTGACGGGCATGTCCGACTGCATCGTTGACATCACGGCCACGGGGCGCACGCTGCGTGAGAACAATCTGGTCATCGTCGACGAGGTCATGTCCTCAACTGCGCGCTTCTTCGCCAATGTCTGCAGTTTTCGAACGGACGACCGCGTTAGGGGCTTGGCCGAGGAGCTTGGCCGTCAAGTTGCCGGTCAGGAATTGAAAGTCACCGCGGGCGGTTCGGTTTCGAACTGATCGCCGGCATTCCGATAAACGATTAACCAACAGCACGTCGATAAAGGGAAGAGGTATTCGAATGCGTCGAGTTGTCCTGAATAAAGAAGAGGTTTTCTCCAACAAGCACCTGCAGCGCAAGAGCGCGTTCAACGCGAATGCGCTGACCGCTGCAACCGCTATCGTCGAGGATGTGCGCGAGCGCGGCGACGGGGCTGTTCGCGAGTACACGTCGAAGTTTGACGGCGTCGACCTCGATCGTTTCCGCGTTTCCCAGGAAGAGATCGATCAGGCTGTGGCCAAGTGCCCAAAGGAGCTGTCGCAGGCTCTCGAACATGCTGCCGCGCAGATTCGCGAGTTCCATGAGCGCCAGCTTCAGCAGAGCTGGATCGAGACGCGCCCGAACGGCGCGATCGTTGGCGCCCTGGTTCGCCCGATCGATTCCGTGGGCATTTACGTTCCCGGCGGTCGCGCGCTGTATCCCTCTACGCTGCTGATGAACGCCATTCCCGCTTCGGTTGCGGGCGTGTCGCGCATTGCCGTGGTGAATCCGCCTACCAAGGACGGTTCGCTCGACCCCGCTGTGCTTAAGGCTGCCGAGCTTTCCGGTGTCACCGAGATCTACCGCGTGGGTGGCGCTCAGGCTGTGGCCGCGCTTGCGTATGGCACCGAGCAGATCCCCGCGGTCGATAAGATCACGGGTCCGGGCAACGCGTTCGTGGCCGCTGCGAAGAAGCTTGTTTCGGGCGACGTGGGAATCGATATGATCGCCGGTCCTTCCGAGGTGTGCGTCGTTGCTGACGAAACCGCCGATCCGGCTCTTGTCGCCATCGATCTTATGGCGCAGGCCGAGCACGATCCGCTGGCAAGCTGCTACTTGGTCACGTTTTCGGCTGAGTACGCCGACGCCGTGGAGGCCGCGGTTGCCCAACATATGAAGGATTCCACGCGTGCCGACATCACCACCGCATCGCTTGACAACGAGGGTCTTGTCGTTGTGTGCAACGACCGTGCTCAGGCGCTTCAGGCCGTGAACGTCATCGCGCCCGAGCACTTGGAGCTGCATATCAAGAATCCGCAGGAAGCCTTGGGCAAGATCCGTCATGCCGGCGCCATCTTCATGGGCGAGTGGACCCCCGAGGCTGTTGGCGATTACGTCGCCGGCCCCAACCACACGCTTCCCACCGGCGGCACGGCCCGCTTCTCAAGCCCGCTTTCTGTTGATGAGTTCATCAAGAAGTCCAGCGTCATCCAGTATTCGCCTGAAGCGCTTTCGCAGGACGGCGAGGCGGTTGTCGCCATCGCTCAGCGCGAGGGCCTTTGGGCTCACGCACACAGTGTGGAGCTTAGGCTGAATATCCTTGATTCGGGGGAGCAAAATGCCTAAACATCAGGTGCGAGCATCGGCGCCGAATTTGGCGGGCGTGGTGCCGTACGACCCGAAATACATCCCCGCCGAGGTCATGATCTCGGCGAACGAGAATCCCGACGACGTCGATCAGGAAATCCGCCGCGAGATCGAGCATGAGATCCGCAAGGTTCACCTCAACCGTTACCCCGATCCTTTGGCGAACGGCCTGCGAGACCTCATCGCTGAGGCGAACGGCCTTGACCGCGACAACGTCATCGTGGGCAATGGCGGCGACGAATTGCTGTTCAACATCGCTTTGGCGTACGGCGGCCCGGGGCGCACCATGCTGAATATCCCGCCCACGTTCTCGGTGTACGCGTACAACGCCATGCTCACACGCACCAACGTGGTCGACATCCCGCGTCTGCCCGACTTCAGCATCGACGAGGATGCCGTCGTTCAGCGCGTGGCGCAAGGCGACATCGATTACCTGACCATCACCAGCCCGAACAATCCCACGGGCGACCTTGCCAGCGAGGAGTTCGTGCGTCGCGTTCTTGACGCAAGCGATACGCTGGTCATGGTTGACGAGGCTTATTTCGAATTCTCGCGTCGTACCGTGCGCCCGCTTCTGAACGAGTACGATAACCTGGTGATACTGCGTACGTTCTCGAAGGCGTTCAGCTTGGCGGGTGTGCGCCTTGGCTACCTTTTGGGCAGCGAGGGCGTCATCAACGAGTTCAAGAAGGTGCGTCAACCTTATTCGGTTGATGCCGTGTCTCAGGCCATCGGCCAGGTTGTTTACAAGAACCGCGCGCGATTCGAGAAGAGCGTCGATCGCATCATCGAGGAGCGCGGAAAGCTGGTCGAGGGGATTTCCGTTATCGGCGGCATTGAGGTTTGGCCGTCCGATTCGAACTACGTGCTCGTTCGTTTGGCTGATGCCGGCGAGGTTTGGCAGAAGCTGTTGGATGCGGGGGTTCTGGTTCGCGACTTCTCGAAGTCGCAGTATCTGGAGGATTGCCTGCGAATCTCTGTTGGGTCGCCGGAAGAAAACGACAAGCTTTTGTTGGAGCTCGGTCGGATTGTGAAAGGAAACTGATATGGCAACGGTGGAGGATCAGGGTTCGCGCACGGCGCAGGTCGCCCGCAAAACCAAGGAAACCGACATCACGTTTTCGCTTGATCTTGACGGTACGGGCGCGTCTTCCATCGAGACGGGCATCGGCTTCTTCGATCACATGCTGACGGCGTTCTCACGGCATGGCTTGTTCGATATGAATCTGGTTGCAAAGGGCGACCTCGAGGTGGACGGTCATCACACGGTTGAGGACTGCGGCATCGTTTTGGGTCAAGCGTTCGCTTCGGCGTTGGGCGACAAGCGCGGCATCCGTCGCTTCGGCGATATCGCCCTTCCTATGGACGAGGCCTTGATCCTTGCCGCCGTCGACATTTCGGGGCGCGGCGCGCTGTATATGGACGCGTCGCTTCCGCCCGTCATGGTTGGCTCGTTCGATGCCCAGCTTGCCAAGGAGTTCTTCATTGCCTTCGCGGCCAACGCCGGTGTCACGCTTCACATTCGCCAGTTGGCGGGCGAGAACGTCCATCACATCATTGAGGGCATGTTCAAGGCCGTGGCGCGTGCGATGCGCATGGCTTGCGAGTACGACGCTCGCATGGGCGATGCGCTTCCCTCCACGAAGGGCGCGCTGTAGGGTTTGGCGCCCAAGGGCGCTGGTTTAGGAGAAGCCGATGATCGCTGTCGTTGATTATCAGAAGGGCAATTTGCTGTCCGTTGAGCGCGGGCTTGTTGCGGTGGGCGCTGATGCGCGCATCACGTCCGATGCGGCCGAGATCGCGCGTGCGGATGCCATTGTGCTGCCGGGCGTGGGCGCGTTTGCCGATGCCGTTGCCACAATGAACGAGCTTGGCCAGATGGACGCCATCGCCGATCGCGTTCGCGCGGGCGTGCCGTTCTTGGGCATTTGCCTGGGAATGCAGCTTATGTACGAGTTCGGCGTGGAAGGCGCTTCTGCGGCTTCCCCTGCTCGTGGCCTGGGGCTTCTGCCGGGGACGGTCGATCTTATCCCGAAAATGGATGCGCGTGGCCGTTCGTTCAAAGTGCCGCATGTGGGCTGGAATACGGTCGAGCTCACTGATCGCGGTCAGAAGTCCGAGCTGTTCGATGGCATTGAGTCGGGCGAGTATTTTTATTTCACGCATAGTTACATCGTCCCGTCAGGTGAAACGGATCTTGCGCATACGGCGCATAGCATCGCGTTTCCCAGCGCGGTGTCGTTCGGCGATCGTGCATTCGGTGTTCAGTTCCATCCCGAGAAAAGCTCGGATGCGGGCATGCGCCTCTTGCGCAACTTCGCCAACCTAGCGAAGGGATAAAGAAATACCCAAGCCCTGTCGAGTTCGAACCGCCTCATTCGCTTAGAAAAGAGTTCGCTATAGCGGTTATTGATAAATAATTTGCTTTGAATAAGGTGCAAGGTCGGTTTGAGGAGGGGCGGAGTTCGCCTACGCAGCCAGGCGATGATGCAAGGCAGCCGCGCGTAAGAGCGAGTACAGCGAACGAAGCCCCTCCTCAAACCGACCCTCAACAACAAACCGAAACGAAAGGCGTTTCATGTATCTGCTTCCAGCAATCGACATCCTTGGCGGCAAGGCGGTTCGCCTCGCCAAGGGAGACTACAACCTGGTTACGGTTTACAACGACGATCCCGTCGCGCAGGCTCGTTTGTTCGAGGAGCAGGGCGCTTCGTGGATTCACGTGGTCGACCTTGACGGCGCTCGAACGGGAAACCCGCTCAACATCGCCGTGGTTGAGCGCATCGTGCGTGAGACGTCGCTTTCGATTGAGATCGGCGGCGGCATCCGTTCCCTCGAAACGCTCAAGCGCCTTGCCGATGTGGGTGCGGCTCGCATGGTTTTGGGCACCGCTTTGGTGAACGACCCTGAGCTTGCGTGCGCTGCCGTCGAGGCTGTCGGTGGCGACAGGCTAACCGCCGGCATCGATGCGAAGGGCGGCGAGGTTGCGGTGTCGGGCTGGATCGAGGGTTCCGGCGTTGCGGCAACCGATCTGGCTCGCGCTATGGGCGAGGCGGGTTTCCGCCATGTGGTTTACACCGACATCGCGCGTGACGGCATGCAGACCGGTATCGACCCGGCGGCGTACGTCGCCATGGCGCAGGCGTTCGGGCACCCCGTCATCGCCAGCGGTGGCGTGGCAAGCGTGGCCGATATCGAACGCTTGGCGCTCGTGGCGGAAAGCATCGAGGGCGTCATCACGGGACGAGCGGTGTATGAAGGCACGTTGAGCGTTGCCGATGGAGTCGCTGCCTGCAAGGCGGCAAGCGAAGGACAGGTGATGGGCGCATGCTAGCCAAACGAGTCATTCCCTGCATGGACGTGAAAGACGGCCGTGTGGTTAAGGGCGTCAGCTTCGTGAACCTGCGCGATGCGGGCGATCCCATTGAGCTTGCCCAACGTTACGACGAGCAGAAGGCTGACGAGGTGGTGTTCTTGGACATCACCGCTACCAGCGACGATCGTTCGACGACGGTCGAACTTGCCAGCCGCGCTTCCGCCGAGCTGCGCTTGCCGTATTGCGTGGGTGGCGGTTTCAGAAGCGTCGCCGACATCCGTAAGATGATCGCGGCGGGAGCCGACAAGGTTTCCGTCAACTCGGCTGCGGTTGCGAACCCCACGCTGATCACCGAGGCGGCGGCTGCGTTCGGCACGCAAGCCGTGGTGTGCGCCATCGATGCCAAGCGCCGTGCCGACAACCTCAATAAATGGGAAGTGTACGTGCATGGCGGCCGCAAGGCCACGGACATCGACGTTGTCGAATGGGCTCGCGAGGCAGCGCGTCGCGGAGCGGGCGAGATTCTTCTGACCAGCATGGATCGCGATGGCAGCCGCGAGGGTTTCGATTGCGCGCTCACCCGCGCGGTTGCGCGAGCTGTCGATATCCCGGTTATCGCCAGCGGCGGCGTCGGCAAGCTCGAGCACTTCGCCGAGGGCATCATCGAGGGCGAAGCCGACGCGGTTCTTGCAGCTAGCGTCTTTCATTTCGGTGAATTCACCATCCGCCAGGTTAAGGAATACCTGCGTTCACAGGGCGTTCCAGTTAGGTTGTAGAAATGGATCAGGAATCGACGGCGGTTGCAGTGCAACTCCCCGAATTGAAGTTCGACGAGCGTGGGCTTATCCCTTGCATCGTTCAGGACGTTGACACGCGCGAGGTGCTGATGATGGCTTGGATGAACGCCGAAAGCCTTCGTCTTACGCTCGAGATCGGCGAGACCGTTTTCTGGAGCCGCAGCCGCAAGGAAATCTGGCATAAGGGTCTCACCAGCGGAAACACGCAAAAGCTCGTCGAGTTGCGCTACGACTGCGACGCCGACACGCTGTTGGCTTTGGTTCGCCCGAAAGGCCCCGCATGCCATACGGGCGCGGTTTCGTGCTTCTTTCGCACTGTTTAGATAATCGGGATTAAAGCCCGTCCGCGCGCTTGCCGTTTGGTAGGCGCGTTTTTCGGTCCGGCTTTGTCTTCGGTGCGTCGCTTGATCGGCATTCGCCAGGGCGTTGCGCAACTCCATTCGGCTTGATGCGGCCCTTCCGCGCAGCCGTTTCCATTGCGTCTTCCGTTGAAATCTGATGATATCGGTGCACTTCGCGACGCCCGTTTTCCTTGCTCTTGCGCTGGCTGGCGCGTTGTTTTACTATTCAGGCTGTTCTTAAATCCCCCTTACAACAACATGCGCGTCCGCTATTTCGATACGCGTTCGATCGCATCGAGGCGTTGGCGGGGAAATCACCTGAAAATCTTGTATCACCTGCGGTCATTTCGGCCGCATGGGACATTCCACCAGGTACATCGCCATCATTGATGGCTGGTTGCGGTAGCTTCAATCCTAGAGGAGGACAAAGTGAAGTTTTTTCTTGACACCGCTGATCTGAACGAAATCGAAGAGGCAGCAAGCTGGGGCGCTTTGGCTGGCGTTACCACCAATCCGTCGCTGTATGCCCGCATCGGCGGTAAGCTTGACGATTTCCATGCTCACATGAAGAAGATCTGCGAGATCGTCGGCCCCGATTGCCCCGTTTCCGCCGAGACTGTTGCCATGACGCGTGACGAGATCGTTCGCGACGGCCGTGAGCTGGCCGCTCTTGCTCCGAACATCGTCGTGAAGGTTCCCACCATGGTCGAGGGCCTTGCCGCTACGCGCACTCTTGCCAATGAGGGCATCCGCGTGAACATGACACTGTGCTTCAGCGTGCCTCAGGCTCTTCTGGCCGCCCGCGCCGGCGCTCGTTACATCAGCCCCTTCATCGGCCGTTTCGACGACATCTCTGAGGATGGCCTGGAGCAGGTTGCCAACATCGTCACCGCCATCAACAACTACGATTTCACGCCGAACACCGTTAACGGCGAGCAGATCGAGATCATCGCTGCTTCCATCCGCAGCGCCAATCATGTCACTCAGACCGCTCTCATGGGCGCCGACATCGCCACCGTTCCCTTCGGCGTTCTGAAGAAGATGGTTCAGCATCCGCTTACCGACCGCGGCCTCGATTCCTTTATGAAGGACTGGGAGAAAGTACTTAACGCATGAGTGAAGAAGCTCAGCACGTCGAGCAAGTAGAAGTCGAGAAGAAACCAAGGCGCACTACCGCGCGCAAGCCCAAGGCCGAAACCGCCGAACCTGCTGTGCAGGCAGAGGCGGCCACGCCGGCTAAGCCTGCTGCGAAGTCGGCAGTAACCAAGTCTGCTGCCGCTAAAGCCGCAGAAGCGAAAGCCGACGCGCAGCCAGCGCCTGAAACCAAGGCTCAAGACGAAGAGGCTCCGAAGCCCCGTCGCGGCCGCAAGCCTAAGGTAACTCAGGAAGAACAGCCTGCTCAGGCTGAAGCTGCGCCTAAGCCGCGCACTCGTTCCACTAGGGCAGCCAAGCCGAAGGAAGAGCCCGTTCGTGCCTTGACCGAGGCTGAGGCTGCAGCCCTGATCGCTGCAGGCCCTGCTGCCGCAGCGCGTCAGTCGGCCGAGGTTGCCCCGAAGACCGGGGCTCCCACGAAAAAAACCGCAGCCCCGAAGCGCAAGTCCGCTTCCAAAAACGACGCTTCCGAGAATGCCGAAGCCGCTGAGAAGGTTGAGTCTGCGCCTTCCAAGCCTGCTTCCCAGACCGCTGAGGTCGATTCCACCGCTCCGTATCCCAAACGTCGTCGCATTGCGCGCACTCAAGAAGCTGCCGACGATTCCGTCGCAACCGACAGCGCCGAGACCCCGCGTCGCAGGCCTCGCCGTTCGGTAAAGGCCGAAGGTGGAGCAGCCGCATTCGCTGCCGAAGATGCCGTGCAGGCTGTTGCTGATTCCGCCCCCGAGGGCAAAACCGAGCAGGAAAAACCCGAGCAGGAGAAGGCTTCCGCCGACGTTCGTCCGGGCCGTTCGGTTCGCGGCGAGCGCAAGACCTCGCGTTCTGCGTCTGACGAGCAGCAGTCTCCCTCGCAGGCATCCGCTCAGGGTGATTCCCAGAGCGAAGGCAAGAGCGCAGCTTCGGGCAATGGCCATAACAAGGCCGGCGCCAAGAGGCAGGGTAATCGCAACAACGATCGCAACAACGATCGCGGCAACGATCGCGGCAACGATAACCGCAACGACCGCAACAACGGCAACCGCAACGACCGCAATGCGCGCAATCACAGCGGCCGCAACAAACGCGATCGCAATCGCGAGGTCGAGCCCAGCGTCACCCGTGAGGGCCTGGCAGAGCTGAAGGTCGCCGATCTTCGCGCGAAGGCCGCCGAGCTCGAGCTTGACGTCACCGGCTTGAAGAAGGCCGAGCTGGTCGAAGCTGTGTACAACGCAACCGTCAAGGCCGAGGGCTTCCTTGAGGTGTCGGGTATCCTCGACATCCTTGCTGACGGCTACGGTTTCGTGCGCACGCAGGGCTATCTGCCCAGCGAGAACGATTGCTATGTCGGCCTTTCCCTGGTCAAGCGCAACGGCCTGCGCAAGGGCGATCTTGTCGTGGCACAAACCAGGCCCGTTCGACCGAACGAGAAGTACCGCGCCATCCACAAGATCATCTCCGTTAACGGTACCCCAGTTGAAGAGCTTGGCCGTCGCGTGCGTTTCGCCGATCTCACGCCTGTTTACCCGCAGGAGCGTCTACGCATGGAGCATGGCAAGAACACCATCACCTCGCGTGTGATCGACTTGGTTGCCCCCATCGGCAAGGGTCAGCGTGGCCTTATCGTCTCGCCTCCGAAGGCGGGCAAGACCACTATCTTGAAGGACATCGCGGCTTCCATCAGCGCTAACAATCCCGAGGTGCACCTGATGTGCCTGCTCATCGACGAGCGACCCGAGGAAGTTACCGACATGGAGCGCTCCATCAAGGGCGAAGTGGTGTCGTCTACGTTCGACATGCCGGCTGACAACCACATTGCTTGCGCTGAGATGGTCATCGAACGCGCGAAGCGCTTGGTCGAGAACGGTCAGGACGTAGTCATCCTGCTGGACTCCATCACGCGTTTGGCGCGTGCCTACAATCTGGCGCAGCCTGCCAGTGGTCGTGTTCTTTCCGGTGGCGTCGATTCCACGGCGCTGTATCCGCCGAAGAAGTTCCTGGGTGCCGCGCGCAACATCGAGAACGGCGGCTCGCTTACCATTTTGGCTTCGGCTCTTATCGACACCGGATCCAAGATGGACGAAGTCATCTTCGAGGAGTTCAAGGGCACGGGCAATATGGAGCTCAAGCTCGACCGCAGCCTTGCCGATAGGCGCATCTTCCCGGCAATCGATGCCGTCGCCAGCGGCACGCGCAAGGAAGAGCTGCTCATGGACGCACAGGTCGCTCCGTTGATCTGGGCTGTTCGCCGCATTCTTGCCAACATGAACAACACCGAGCGTGCAACCGACACGCTTATCAAGTCCATCAAGCAGACCGAGAACAACGAGGAATTCCTTCTGCGCATGGCGCGCAAAGCGCACCAGGGCACCAAGGTCGATTCTCTCGAGCTGTAACCTTTGAAGGTTGGGATGAACGATGACCGAGGATGAAAACAAACAGAACCCTCAGGCCGCGTCGCCGACGCCTGCGCCGCAGCAAACTCAGCCGAGCCCCGTTTCGCCTGCATCGCAGGCGGGGCAGGGCGGTCCTGTTCCGCCGAGCGGCTACACGCCCCCGCAGGCCCAGTCGCAGGCTTCGGGCTTCAACGGCGCGGCGCATTCGCAAGCCCAGGCGCAGCCGCAACCGCAGGCTCAGGCGGCGCCGAACGCCTATGCGCCGCATGCGACGCCGCAGCAGCCTGCTTCTGTACCGGCTCCCGAAAAGAAGAAGTCGCGCGGTTGGATCGTCGCCATCGTGGTGGTTGTCGCCCTGCTTATCGTGCTGCTTGTATCCATCACGTCGTGCACCAGCATGGTGAAGTCGATCGTGGGCCCATCCTCCTCGGGCATCGAAATCGCGAACGACGTCAACAGCGTTGCGGTCATCGATATCGACGGAACTATCCAATACGACGGCACTTCCAACAGCCCCGAGGGATTCAAACAGCTGCTTGATGAGGCGGCCGATGACGACAACACCATCGCCGTCGTCCTGCGCGTCAACTCGGGCGGCGGCACGGCCACCGCAGGCGAGGAAATGGCCACGTATCTGAAAGAGTTCCGCGAGGATACGGGTAAGCCGGTTGTGGTGTCCAGTGCGTCGCTTAACGCCAGCGCGGCCTACATGATCTCATCGCAGGCCGACGCCATCTTCGTGGCAAGGACCACCGAGATCGGTGCGATCGGCACGGCCATGCAGAGCACCGACTTCTCGGGCTTGCTTGAGAAGCTGGGAATCAGCGTGGACAACATCACGTCGTCCGAAAGCAAGGATTCCAGCTACGGCACGCGTCCCCTCACCGAAGAGGAGCGCGCCTACTATCAGGGCATGGTCGACGAGATCAACGAGGTGTTCATCGAGATCGTGGCCGATGGCCGCGGTAAGTCCGTCTC
>CAKUNS010000033.1 GCA_934668515.1 uncultured Eggerthellaceae bacterium | reverse complement strand
AAGACGAATTCGACTCCGCTGTGCTGCATCAAATCGATTCGACGTTCGATGATCGATTTCGGCAGCTTCATGTTGGGAATGCCGTACATCAGCAATCCACCAGCGCGATCCGCCTTCTCGAAAACAGTGACGGCCAAGCCTTCGCATGCAAGTTCCCATGCCACTGCAAGGCCAGCGGGACCAGAGCCGACAACAGCAACCTTGGCTGCGCCTTCCTCAGGAATCGGCAAGGGCTTCACACCCGCAGCCCACGCTGCATCTGAAATAGCCCGTTCGTTGTCATGGATAGCCACCGCTTGGTCGTGCTCTCCCAGGTTGCACGCCTGCTCACACGGAGCCGGGCAAACCCTACCCGTGAACTCGGGAAACGGATTAGTCATCGAAAGACGTACCGCCGCTTCCGCAAGACGACCTTCATACAGAAGATCGTTTGTCTCGGGAATGGAGTTGTGAAGAGGACAACCTGTCGGCTTCTTCGCCTTCCCGATGACAATGCCGCATTGGCAGAACGCAACGCCGCAGTCCATGCAGCGACTCGCCTGCACTTCCTGATCCGACAACGACAGAGGGATGGCGAATTCGTTGTAGCCGGCAACCGATTCGCGGGCATCGGCTACGCCGTGGGCAACGCGCTCAACGTGAAGGAATGCTCCCGGTTTTCCCATGCTAGTTCCCCCTAAACATTTCGAACGCGCGCTCCGCAGCTTCCTCATGCGAGAAGCCCTTCGCCTCTTCGTTCGCGATCAGATCGTAAATTCGCTTGTAGTCGCGCGGGATAACACGCTTGAAATTCGTTTTAATTCGAACGAACCGGTAAAGCATCTTGATTCCCAAGGGGCTCCCCGTGCGATCGACATGCTCACGAATAAGTTCTTCGATTTCAGCGAGCTCGCTTTCATCGGGCTCTTCAATGTCAACCAAATCGCGGTTGCAGCGTTCTTCGAGCGTATGCTGCCCATCGAACACGTACGCAACACCACCGCTCATGCCCGCAGCGAAGTTCAAGCCAACTTCGCCCAAAATGACCACTTTACCGCCGGTCATGTACTCGCATCCGTTGTTGCCAACGCCTTCAACCACCAACGTGGCGCCAGAATTGCGTACTGCAAAGCGTTGACCAGCCATTCCGTTAACGAACGCCTTGCCACCCGTTGCGCCATAGAATGCAACATTGCCGGCGACGATATTCTCATTTGGCCTGAAAGCCGCGTTCTCGTTGGGACGAAGCGTCAACATTCCGCCAGAAAGGCCCTTGCCAAAGTAATCGTTTGCTTCGCCAATGACATTAAGCGTGACACCGCGCGGAACGAAGGCGCCGAAGCTCATGCCCGCAGACCCCGAGCAGTCCACAACAATAGAATCGTCAGGGATCCCTTCGGGGTGATCCTTCGTCACCTGCGAGCCCAACATCGTGCCGACTGCGCGATTGATGTTGGCGATGTCGACACCGAAACGCTGAGTGCCCAGGTGCTCCCTGGCCTCTTTGGTATACGGCACCAGCAATGTGGCATCGAGCGTGAAAGGAAGCACATCCTCGGGAGCCAATGCCGGAAGACTATGGCGGCAATCGGCGCCGGGAACATCTGCGCATATCTCGGTTTTCGCCTGATACACCACCGGAGAAAGGTCAAGCAGCTGCGCCTTCCAACTTTCCACCGGAGCGGTCTGCTTCAGAAGCTCGGGGTGACCCACCATATCCTCAACAGTGCGGAAACCAAGCCGCGCCATGATATGACGAAGATGCTCGGCGACCATCAACATGTAATTCACAACATGTTCGGGCTTGCCTTTGAAACGCCCACGCAGCTTGCAATTCTGCGTGGCAATGCCAACCGGGCACGTGTCTTGCTGGCAATCACGCTGCATCAGACACCCCATGACGATCAGCGGCATGGTTGCGAAACCGAATTCCTCGGCACCCAACAAGCAGGCCATCGCAACATCACGACCATCAACCAGCTTTCCGTCGGCCTCTACGACGACACGCGAACGCAAGCCGTTCTGAAGGAGCGTCTGCTGCGCTTCCGCCAATCCAAGCTCAAGCGGAAGGCCGGCATGATAGATGGAATCGCGCGGAGCCGCACCGGTTCCGCCGTTGGAACCCGAGATCAGGATCTTATGCGCGCCGCCTTTTGCGACACCGGTGGCAATGGTTCCGACGCCCGCCTCGGAAACGAGTTTCACCGAAACCCTGGCGCTTGGGTTGGCGTTCTTCATATCGAAGATCAATTCGGCAAGATCCTCGATCGAATAGATGTCATGATGCGGCGGCGGGGAGATGAGGCTCAAACCTGGCGTGGAACGGCGTGTCTTCGCGATCCACGGCCAAACCTTGCTTCCAGGAAGATGCCCGCCTTCGCCCGGTTTCGCACCTTGCGCCATCTTGATTTGGATCTCGCGGGCGCTCATCAAATAACGGCTAGTCACACCAAAACGACCAGAAGCGATCTGCTTGATCGCAGACAACTTGCTGTCGCCATTGGGAAGACGCGTTTCGCGCGCCGTGTCCTCACCGCCCTCGCCGGTGTTCGACTTACCACCAAGTCGATTCATGGCAATGGCAAGGCACTCGTGAGCCTCCTTGGAGATGGACCCGTAGCTCATCGCGCCTGTGGTGAAGCGCTTGACGATCTCGGATGCGGGCTCCACCTGATCAAGTGGAATGGAATCGGCATGCTCGAAATCGAATTCAAGCAGGTCGCGTAACGTGACTGCACGCCCTTGAGGATGCACCGCAGCGCTGAATTCCATGAACGTGTCGAAATCGTTCTCGCGGGCGGCTTGCTGCAAGAGCGTGATGGTCGTGGGGTTGATGAGATGTTCTTCCCCACCATTCGGACGCCACTTAGTCAAACCCGAACTCGAAAGCACCGACGGAGCAGCAGATGCCGCCTGCGCAACCATACGGTCATAACGCATATCGCATTCGCGCTGGATATCGTCGATGCCAAGACCGCCGATCCTGCTGACGGTTCCCGTGAAGTGTTCGTCGATCACCTCGTTGGATAGACCCAGCACTTCGAAAACCTGAGCGCTGTGGTACCCCTGCATAGTCGAGATACCCATCTTCGACATGATGGAAACCACACCCGCAACCACTGCCTTGTTGTAGTTGGCGATTGCCGTCGCGCAGTCCTGCTCGATAATGTGCATCGCACAAAAATGCTCGATGCTTTCGTGAGCCAGGTACGGGAAGATGCCCGATGCAGAATAACCCACCAACGTTGCGAAATCGTGCGGCGTGATAGCGTCGCCCGTTTCGACGATGATGTCCGCATTGGTGCGCACGCCGCAACGAAGCAGATGGTTATGGACACTTGCGACAGCCAACAGCGACGGGATAGGAACTTCACCCTGACCTGCGCGATCGGAGATGACAAGGATGTTGACGCCGGATTCTATAGCAGCGGTCGCCTCACTATGCAAGCGCTCAAGCGCCTCACGCAGCGCGTTCTTTCCGTCGCCAATACGATAGGCGGCATGAAGCGTGATAGCCTTGAATCCCTGTTCATCGATATGCGCCAGCGCGTCGAATTCCCGCTTGGTAAGAAGCGGGGTCTCCAGCTTCACCAAACGGCAGTTCTCACGAGCATCCTCGAGCATATTGCCGTGATTGCCCAAATATAGAAGCGTCGACGTGATGAACGACTCACGAAGTGCATCGATAGGCGGATTGGTAACCTGAGCGAACAGCTGATTGAAATAATCGAACAGGCGGCGGTCCTTATCGGTCAAGCAAGCAAGCGGAACATCCATGCCCATCGACGCCAACGGGGTCTTCCCCGTACGGGCCATAGGAAGAATCGCCTCTTGCATGTCATCGTAATGGAACCCGTGAACCACCTGACGAAGCGTCAGATCGATGCCGTCATCAACTGCAGCGTCTTCTTCAAACGCAGCGTTTTTCTCCAGCAGATCAGTCATCTCGATCATGCGCGAGTCGATCCACTCGCGGTAGGGACGCTCGTTTGCCAGATCGTTCTTCACCTCGTCGTCGAACATCACGCGACCACGCGAAGGATCCACCACGAGCATTTGCCCAGGACCCAAACTTCCCGAGACCAGGATGTTCGCAGGGTCGACATCCAGGACGCCCACTTCACTCGAAAGAACCAGACGGTTGTCCTTGGTCACGTAATAACGCGCGGGACGCAGACCGTTTCGATCGAGGGTTGCGCCAAGAATCACACCATCAGTGAACGCCAACGCAGCAGGGCCATCCCACGCTTCCGTCAACATCGACTGGTATTCGTCCCATGCGCGACGACGCTCGGACAAAGCAGGGTTGTGATCCCACGGCTCGGGAACAAGCATCGACATGACACGCGGAAGCGAGCGGCCGTTCATGTGCAGGAACTCAACAACGTTGTCGAGCATTGCCGAGTCTGACCCTTCGCGATTGATAACCGGGAGAGTCTTTGCGAGGTCACCCTGAAGAACCGGCGAATAAAGCTCGGGTTCGCGCGCAGCAACCCAATTCCTATTGCCCTTCAGCGTGTTGATCTCGCCGTTGTGAATGATGTAGCGATTAGGATGAGCGCGCTCCCAAGCAGGCATGGTATTGGTGCTGTAGCGCGAGTGAACAAGCGCGATAGCCGTTTCAGTTGAAGCGTCGGCCAAATCGGTATAGAAACCGCGCATCTGCGTGGCCAGCAGCATTCCCTTGTAAACGATGGTGCGCGAGCTCATCGAGCAAATGTAGAAGATCTTTTCCGCCAACTCCGAGGAAGCGTCTCCGGCCTTCTCGATCTCCCGGCGGCAAATGTAAAGCGCGCGCTCGAAGTCGTCGCGCGTCTCGCAATTGGCGGGTCGGCCCAAAAAGGCCTGCTTAATGACGGGCATCGACGCAATGGCGGTTTCTCCCAAACCGTGAGCATCGGTGGGAACATCGCGCCAGAACAAAAGCGAGATCCCATTCGCCGCACAACCGTCAGCGAAAACGCGCATTGCATCGGCGACTCCTTGCTCATCCTGAGGAAGGAACACCATTGCCACCGCGTAGTCGCCTTCTTCGGGAAGGATATGCCCGTACTTCTGCGCTTCCTTCCGGAAGAAACGATGCGGCACCTGGAACAGAACGCCTGCACCATCGCCGGTGTTCCGCTCAAGACCAACGCCACCACGATGCTCGAGGTTAATAAGCACCGAAAGGGCATCGTCTAGCATCTGATGCGATTTCAAACCGTCAAGCTGAGCCAGCGCGCCCAATCCACACGCGTCATGTTCGAATTCGCTGCGGTAAAGACCAAGCTGCTCGTTTCGCCTCGAGTTAAGTTGCCTCATCTTCGACACACCCATCCCCCTTCTCGTATAGAAAAGCCGGACGCAAGGAATGAGACCTTGCCAGTCCGGCTTCGACGAGCCGGGGTGCACCGACCGAAGGAACAAACACCCAGCCCGTTGATACAACAATACGAATGCACTGCTACCGAACGATTGCGGTCTTGTTTCGATCCAGTTAATGAGAACCGAAACCAAGTGCTCTAGAAATCAGATCGCGGCTAAATCTCAAGCGAGCCTGCAAAGGCTTTCTTGGCGGGACCCGTCATAATGATCGAACCCAAGTCGCCGCCTTCTTCGGACCACTCAACGCCGATCTCGCCGCCAAGCACTTTAAGGGTGGCCTTGCGACCTGCACGCCCGGTCATATGCGCAGCGACCGCCGTCGCGCAGCAGCCGGTACCACATGCAAGGGTTTCACCACAGCCGCGCTCCCAAACGCGCATGGTGATAACGTCGCCATCAACATGGGCGAACTCCACATTGGTCTTTTCGGGGAATACCCCCATCGTCTCGATCTTGGGTCCGATTTCAGTCACAGGGAACGTCAACGGGTCATTCACGAAAATGACCGCATGAGGATTGCCCATGGAAACGCACGTAGCCTTGTAAGTTTTGCCGTCGACGACGATTTCCTGTTCAAGCGCAACCGATCCCCATTCCGTCGGAACGCCTGATAGCGTAGTGGGCACCTTAGAAGGCTCCAAAATAGGAGCGCCCATGTCCACCGTGGCCAGCTGCATGTTCCCCTCGATATCGCGAAGGATCGAGATTTCCTTTTTACCCGAAAGCGTGTCCACCGCGAACGAATCCGAACCCGACTCGACAACACCGCCGTCAACAAGGAACTTCGCGAAACAGCGAATGCCGTTGCCGCACATTTCCGCTTTGGTTCCGTCAGAGTTGTAATAATCCATGAACGCAACGGCATCGGGATTGATCGACGGCTTCACAACGATGACGCCATCTGCTCCCACGCCGAAGTGTCGGTCGCAAATCCACTGAACTTGCTCGTTGCTTAGGTGAAGCTGATCGAAATAGTCCCCGATCATCACGAAGTCGTTGCCTGCACCGTTCATTTTCACGAAATCGATGTGCATGATTCCCTCTTTCATGACGTGTTCTCATGACGAGGTGCAGCAACGAGTCGAATGTCGATCTGCAAGCGAGTAACGCACATTATCGCCGGTTCCCCGTCTCGGTGCGATACTAAGAAAATCTGAGCATGCTGTTTGTAACAGAGCGATTAAATCTAAATGAACTGGGCTTTTGCATACATTCTTAATCCAGCCGAAACATCAGCGGGGTATTTTCGACAGATCGGAACACATGAAGGAGCATGTATGGCCAAGCCTAACTTTAACTATGCTAAGTTACCTGGTAGTTACCTTTTTGCGAACATCGCGCACGAAACCGCGGCCTATCAGGAAGCCCACCCCGAAGCGAAACTGATAAAGATGGGTATCGGTGACGTCACCCGTCCTTTGGCACCCGCAGTCATCAAGGCAATGCATGAAGCAGTCGACGATCTTGCCACCCCCGAGCACTTCCATGGGTATGGTCCGGAGCAAGGCTACGACTTCCTGCGCGAAGCGATTCTGGAAAACGATTTCAAGGCTCGCGGTATCGACATCTCGCTTGATGAGATCTTCGTCTCGGACGGTGCGAAAAGCGACTGCGGGAACATCGGCGATCTGTTCGACATCGACAACGTCATCGCCGTGTGCGATCCCGTCTATCCCGTTTACGTGGATTCGAACGCCATGTCCGGTCGTGCTGGAGAATACGATTCAGCCACCGAAAAGTGGTCGAACATCGTGTACATGCCCACTACCGCTGAAAACGGATTCAATCCCGAGCTTCCCAAGGAGCACGTTGACATCGTGTACCTTTGCTCGCCGAACAATCCCACGGGAACGGTTCTTTCTTACGATCAACTGAAAACCTGGGTTGACTACGCCAATGAAACGCAAGCCGTCATCATGTTCGACGCCGCCTACGAAAGATTCATCACCGAAGAAGGCATCCCGCATTCCATATTCGAGATTCCGGGAGCGCGTACCTGCGCCATCGAGTTCCGCTCATTCTCGAAAACCGCAGGTTTCACGGGTGCACGCTGCGGCTATACCGTAGTGCCGAAGGACCTGGTACGCGAAGAGCAGAACCTCAACGCCATGTGGAATCGCCGTCAAACCACGAAGTTCAACGGAGCCTCTTACGTCATCCAGCGAGGAGCTGCTGCCATATTCACCCCCGAGGGCTCGGCTCAAATCGATGAGACCATCGACTACTATCGCAAGAACGCGCATATGATCAAGGAAGGCCTTGAAGCGGCGGGGTACGAGGTCTATGGCGCTGTGAACAGCCCGTACATTTGGTGCAAGACCCCTGATGGCATGGGATCCTGGGACTTTTTCCGCAAGTTGCTTACCGAGGCCAATGTCATCACTACCCCAGGTGCCGGCTTCGGCCCATCAGGCGAAGGCTATATCCGACTCACCGCCTTCGGCAGCGCTGAAAGCACGAAAGAAGCCCTTGAACGCATTGCGAACATGGCGTGAATGAGGCGTCGCATTTAATTGCCGACATAATGAAAACGAAGGGGAGCGATTGACGCGATCGCTCCCCTTCTCGTTTATCTAGCGTCCGCTAAAGGCCGTGCCCATCGACGGCAACTCATATGCAACCCTACAGCAGATCCTTAAGCGTGGCCACAACATAATCGGCTGCTTGAGCCTTAGCTTCGATCTCCTTCTGATCGGCGTCGTTTGCCGGCGCAACCGTCTTAAAGCCAAATGCGCGCATAACCTCGCACGCGTAAGGCGCGTCGTCGAATGCCCAGGTGGTGTCAAGCGCAGAGCCCAGCGAATCCAGAGCGATCTGATAGATCGCGGGGTTGCTTTTCGAAAGGCACACATCCTCAGTCGAGATCAAGCGGATGAAGCAGTCAGCAATCCCCGCACGTTCAAGGCCTGCCTCAAGATATCGACGCGGACTTGAAGAAACCACAACACACGGAATGCCCTTTTGGTTAGCGACTTCCACCAGCTCCACCGCACCGGGAAGCGGTTCGGCGATATCGCGATAATACGAAAGCAGCGCATCATCCAGATGCGCGAGAACTCCCTCCGAGCTGTTCATTACACCGTACGCCTCATGGAAGATGCGTGCCGCTTCCTCGATAGGGGCAGAATGGATCTCGTCCTCCTGCGCACGCGTCAGTTCGAACGGTATCTGAGCGAACAGGGGCGCTTCCGCCAAACGCCAAGCGTCAAGGGTGTCGAGCAGGGTTCCGTCGCAATCGAACACCATTCCCGAAACATCGTTCAGATCCAGTTTGACCGTCATGAAGGCCCCTTTCGAAGGCGCGAAACTACCGTTTTCTAAAAACAAGATAGGTGTTCAGATCGCCATGCTTGCCGTCGGCGTT
Organism: uncultured Eggerthellaceae bacterium; assembly: GCA_934668515.1. Classification (GTDB taxonomy): domain Bacteria; phylum Actinomycetota; class Coriobacteriia; order Coriobacteriales; family Eggerthellaceae; genus UMGS1502. The sequence continues at coordinate 6,833 of CAKUNS010000033.1, read as the reverse complement.
GAAGATCTCGATAATTTCCGCGCTATCATTCACCGAGTTAGCAAGAAGTTCTATTTCGCTTTCGTCGAATGAATGGCTGAAACGGAAGACATCTTCGCGCTCCTGCCAGCAAAGAAACCGATCACCCGGCTCAAGCGCAGACCGTTCGATACCAAGACGTTCACAAGCGTTCTTAGTGGCGGCATCCGCCTTCGCGGCTAGACGCGTGTCACGCAGGAAGCACCAAAGCGAAATGCAAATCAGCCCCTGAGGGGCCGTACGCGCCACAAGATCGTCAAGCAGGCGCACACGCAAATCCAGCGCCGGCACATGATGGAAGAAACCGAAGCACACCGTAAGATCGAAATCAGCGCCAGCGGCATCGCCTAAACCACCCGAAACCAACGAAGACACAATATCCTGTTCGACGAAATCAACGTCGTCCGGCAATTCACCAACAAGGCTTGCGCACGAATCAACGCAGGTGAACCGACGTGGAGCATAAGGAAGCTCGTCGTCCAAGAAGCGCTCGAAGCGCAAGTTTCCGCAAGCCACGTCAAGAACGTGCGCAGCATGGCCGCTGCCGCTCGCAAGCTCGACAATGCGACGCCAGCCCTCCCATGGACGACTACGCGTTGCCGAAAACGAATCAGCGACTCGATCATAAAAATCGGCGTTGATCTGATTCAGCATTAACGCCAAATCAGATGCAGGAGCGGCCTTCAATGACTGATCTAATTGGTTGTTAGCGATATTTTCCATACGGGTATTCTAGCCAAGAATGGCCTGCGAGCTAATCTCTAATACAATGAAGGCATGGAACAACTTTTACTCGATATCATCGATCGCCTGCGCTTGGGCGACGTCACCCCAAACGAACTCGCCCAGATCGTTCGCGACCACAACGACAACGTCACCGACGTATCGAAGCATCTGGCAAAGAAGAAGCTTCTTCCTTTCTACCTGAAAACCAAGTCGAATGACCCCGATCGCTGGGCCTCATGGAATGTCGACGACACCTTAGAGCGAAAGATCTTCGACACCTTACGCATGAAGCCACGCCGCACATCGTCGGGCGTTGCCACCATAACGGTGATCACCAAGCCGCAACCATGCGGCAGCAACTGCGTCTATTGCCCGAACGACCTGCGCATGCCGAAAAGCTACCTGTCCAACGAGCCGGCCTGCCAACGTGCCGAGCGCAACTTCTTTGACCCTTATTTGCAGGTTGCCTCGCGCATGCGCGCACTCACGCAAATGGGACACGCAACCGACAAGGTCGAGCTTATCGTTTTGGGTGGCACCTGGAGCGATTATGCCCGCCCGTACCAACTTTGGTTCATGAAAGAGCTGTTCAGAGCATTAAACGAATGGCCTATGGATGAATCCGAGCTTGCCAGCATACGTCAACGCTACGAGGACGCGGGCATCTCAAGCGACCCCGTCGTCCTTGAAGAGCTGGTCCGCAGCCACCAAGCAGCCATCAACAGGGGCGAAGAAACCTACAACCAGGCGTTCGCCACCTTATACGGTGATTCCGCCGTACATCTTCGCGAAGCCGAAAACGAAACTGCAACAAAAGACGAGCTGATGGCGCAGCAGTCCGCAAACGAAAAATCAGCGCATCGCGTAGTCGGCCTGGTCATCGAAACACGCCCCGACACGGTCACGCCTCAAAACCTGACGTTCTTCAGGGAGCTTGGCTGTACGAAAATCCAAATCGGCGTGCAAAGCACGCGCGAGGAAATCCTTCGTCAGAACAACCGCTTCACCCAAATCGAGCAGGTCACACAGGCGTTCAACCTGATCAGGCTTTATGGGTTCAAAATCCATTCCCACCTGATGGTCAACCTTGTCGGATCAACTCCTGAAAGCGATATCGAGGATTATCGCGAGTTCATCACGAACCCCGCGTTCCTTCCCGATGAAGTGAAACTCTACCCCTGCGCCTTGGTTTCCGGAACCGGGCTGGTCAGCCTATACGAACAGGGGCGTTGGCGTCCCTACACCGAAACGGAACTGATCGACGTCCTTTCGACGGATACGCTCGCAACGCCTCCCTACATTCGCATCAGCCGCATGATCAGGGATATCAGCGCTTGCGACATCATGGTTGGAAACAAGAAGACAAACCTTCGCCAAATGGTCGAGTCGCATATCGAGAAGCTAAACGAGCACACCGCTGTACAGGAAATCCGCTTCCGCGAGATCAACAGGCAGGAAGTGCAAGTTCCCAACCTGCATCTTTCAGACTTCGCATACGAAACCGCACTTACTCATGAGCATTTCCTGCAATGGGTCACAGACGACAACCACATCGCCGGATTCCTGCGCCTTTCCCTCCCCAAATGGGATGAAATCAATGCTCGCGGCATAAACAACGATCTGGCAGTTTCCGAAGGAGACGCCATGATCCGAGAGGTTCACGTGTATGGGCAAGCCGCTCACCTGGGGAAAGACGATGCGGCCGCACAGCATCACGGTCTCGGGCGAAAGCTCATCGAGCAAGCCAAAGGAATCGCTCGCGCAAAGGGATACCTGAAGCTGAACGTGATCTCGTCAGTTGGCACGCGTGAATACTATCGTAAACAGGGTTTCGTCAAAGACGGTCTGTATCAAAGCATCGCCCTATAACAAAGAGCTCTAAAGATATTTGCGATAACTCGGGTATACGATCGGCAATGTCTGAACCCGCTTTAGTCTGATTTCTCTATATCGGCGTTAGCGATAACCCAGCATTAGTTTTACGTAATAGCGTTTCAAGCCAACTAACGATATCTTAGTGAACGTCAATTAAAGCAAAGGCGTTCACTCATTGAAACGCGTTTTAAGAAAGGACATCACCAATGGCATTCAGTTTCAAGAAAAAGACGGCTCTTGTCGCCACGTTTGCCCTGAGCGCGGTACTCGTGTTCGCTCTGGCAGGCTGCGGCGCCAAGAGCTCCACCTCTGACTCCAGCAAGTCCAGCGCTTCCGATGACAAAACCATCACCGTCGCCGCAACCCCCTCCCCCCACGCAGGGATCCTAAACGACGCTGTTAAGCCGCTGCTCGAGAAGGAAGGCTACACTCTTGTAGTGAAGGAGTTCACCGATTACGTTCAGCCCAACACGGTGACCGAAGAGGGCGAAGTCGACGCCAACTACTTCCAGCACATCACCTACCTGAACAACTTCAATGACGAGAAGGGCACGCATCTCGCAAGCGTCGCTGCCGTCCACTACGAGCCGTTCGGCCTGTATCCTGGCAAGACCAAGTCTCTCGATGCTTTGGCTGACGGCGCAACTGTCGCCGTTCCCAACGATGCAACCAACGAAGCTCGCGCACTGCTTCTTCTGCAGGATGCCGGCCTTATCACTTTGAAGGACGACGCGGGCATCAATGCCACCACGAACGACATCGTCTCCAACCCGAAGAACCTCAAGCTGAAGGAAGTCGAGGCTGCAACGATCCCCAACATCGTCGCCGACGTTGACCTTGCTTGCATCAACGGCAACTACGCAATCCCCGCCGGCTTCAAGACCTCCGAGGCCCTTGCAACCGAGTCCGCTACCTCGCTCGCCGCTGAAGCTTATGCAAATGTGCTGGTCGTGAAGGATGGCAACCAGGATTCTGATAAGATTAAGGCTCTTGTTAAAGCAATCACGTCCGACGAGGTTCGCACCTACATCAATGACACCTACGCCGGCGCAGTCGTCCCCGTCTTCTAAGGGACGCCTACAAAGGAGCTAAAAAGCGAAATGATAGAGCTAGACCATCTAGAAAAGGTCTACCTTGCTCGCGAAGGCTCGCATCGTGCCCTGCACGATGTGAGCCTTACCATTGGCGAGGGGGAGATCTTTGGCATTATCGGCCAGTCGGGCGCAGGCAAGTCCACGCTCGTACGCTGTATCAACCTTCTTGAGCGTCCCACGTCGGGGCGCATTCTCATCGATGGCGTTGACGTAACCAACTACCACGGTCGCGAGCTGCGAAAGCTTCGCGAGGGAATCGGCATGATCTTCCAGAACTTCAGCCTGTTCCAGCAGCGCACCGTGCTCGACAATGTCATGTTCCCGCTCACCATCCATGGCGAGAAAAAAGATGCTGCCAAGAAGCGTGCGCTTGAACTGCTTGAGGTCGTTGAACTGGCCGACAAGGCGCAGCGCTACCCCAGCGAGCTTTCCGGCGGTCAGCAGCAACGCGTCGCCATCGCACGCGCGCTGGCGAACAACCCGCGCATCATGCTTTGCGACGAGGCCACCAGCGCGCTTGACACGCGCACCACGGTGTCGGTTCTCAACCTGCTCGCGAAAATCAACAAAGAACTGGGCGTCACGCTTGTCGTCATCACCCATTCACTTGCCGTTGCTCGCCACATCTGTGATCGCGTTGCCGTAATCGACGGCGGCGTCATCGTCGAAGAAGGCCCAACGCGTCAAGTCCTCGAAAACCCGCAAAGCGATGCCGCCCGCGAGCTTGTTTCATTCGATAGCCTGGAGGTGAAGTAACATGTTCGATTACTCCGCCTTCTTCGCCCAGTATGGCAATCTGTTCCTTCAGGGCACCATCGATACGCTTACCATGACGTGCGTGGCCACCCTTCTTGCGTACGTCATCGGCATCCCGTTAGGCATCCTTTTGGTCGTCACGGGACCGAACGGCCTGCACCCCAACCGCATTCTCTCAACCGTCGTCGGCTGGATCGTGAACATCGGGCGCTCCGTGCCCTTCATCATCCTGTTGGTTGCGCTCATCCCGTTCACGCGTTTCGTGGTGGGAACCTCGCTTGGCGTTCCCGGTGCGGTTGTGCCCCTTGTGGTCACCGCAGCGCCCTTCGCCGCACGCATGGTTGAGCAAAGCCTTGAGGAAACCGACGCCGGCCTTATCGAAGCGGCTCAGAGTTTCGGCGCTTCCACCTGGCAAATCGTCTACAAGGTGTACTTGAAGGAAACGCTTCCCTCGCTTGTTCGCGGCGCTGCGATCACCTTCGTCACCCTGTTCGGCTACTCCGCCATGGCTGGCACGGTTGGCGCTGGCGGCTTGGGCGACATCGCCATCCGCTACGGTTACCAACGCTTCCAAACCGATGTCATGATCTTCGCCGTTCTGCTGTGCATTGTGCTTGTCATCGCCTTTCAGGCAATTGGCGACGTCACTGCCCGCAAGATCGACAAGCGCCGCAGGTAAATTCAAGTTCGTTCCAGAGCTCAATCTTTTCAGGAGCCGTACTCCACAGCGAGTGCGGCTCCATTTGTTCAGACGATCACACACAACAGCGCCAACGAAAAACGGGCGCGGTGATTCGCGCCCGTTACTAACTGATATTTGCCTAACGCCCCAGTCTTACAGTTGAGGGTAAACCGTGTTCGACTCGTCAAGATTGGTGAGGGTATTTGCAAGGTAGCGATCCGCCCACCACTTAGCACCAACCAGATCGGCGTCGTGCCAGTTACCGCACTCCTCAGGGCGAGCACCAGGAATCTCGCCTTCGAATGCAGCCATGAACTCGAACATACGACGAACGAGATCGGCGATGTCAGCAGGCTCAAGATCGCCGAACAAAAGAAGGTAGAAGCCCGTGCGGCAACCCATCGGACCGAAATAGAGCACGCGGTCCTTCCACTCCTCGTCGTTTCGAAGGAACGTCGCGCCCAGGTGCTCGATCGCATGAAGCGGAGCAGTATTGATAACAGGCTCGCGATTCGGGGCAGTCATGCGCAGATCGAACGTGGTGACAACACCGCCCTTTACCGGATCGGCGTCTTTACGCGAAACGTAAATACCGGGAATCAAACGCAAATGGTCGATGGTGAAACTGGCGATCTTCTCCATGGATCCTCCTGTCGTGACGAAACCGAGCGACGATGGACGTCGTGTGATTTATGGACTTAGGTTAAATCAGCATTATTGCTTCATGCCTGATGAAAACGTGAAAACAACTGAAATATCACTCTGTCGAGAAATCGATTTTCCCCTTTGATTTGCTACTATGAAGTGATGGATACTTTTACTTTCATAACAGCTTGCCTCACCGCCGTTGTACTGCTGTACCTGCCCGGATTTTTCCTTCTACGCGCTTGGGGTCTCAGCCGCCCCTGGTGCATCTGCGCGTCCCCCGCGCTGAGCGCCTTCCTGTTCGGCGCGTTCTCGTTTGCATGGTGCGCGGCAGGCATTCCCTGCAACGCATTCACTGTCGCCCTTCCGCCTGCGATCATTGGCGCAGCCGTTTGCTTTGCACTGCAGCATACGGATAAAAGCCGTACACTTGTCATGCCCGCGCTTTCAGGGAAGATGCTCTGCTTATACGCCGCTGTAGGGATCTTTGCGGGATGCTTCATCTTCCTCCGCGTTTTGCCCGACTTCTCGGCTTTCGCGCAAGCCTGGGATAACCAGCATCACATCAACGGCATTCGCGCTTTCGCCGATGCGCAAGCATTCGATTCACTTAAGCAAACTTCTTTCCAGTGCGCTCTCGACCAACAAGTGAACCCCACCCCCGACGCTGGTTTTTACCCTTCAACATGGATGGCGTTTTGCGCGGTTTTGGTTCAACTGTTCAACGTCGGCGCCGGCTTTGCCGAGAACGCGGTCGATTTCATTCTTTGTTCCGTCGTGTTCCCTTTGGCCATGGCGGCATTCTTCTCGACGATTTTCGAAAATGATGTTCGTAAGGTTGCGATCGGCTCGCTGGCCTGCATAGCGTTCCAGCTGTTCCCTTGGGAAATGCTGGTATACGGGCCGCTGCTGCCGAACCTCGCCTCGTTCTGCTGCATGCCAATCGCTATGACACTCGTCGCTTCCGCGATAGCAAAGAAGAGAACTCCGCACGACCGCATTTCCCTTGTCGTTTTGTTCGTTGTGGCGTGCGTGGG
>CAKUNS010000032.1 GCA_934668515.1 uncultured Eggerthellaceae bacterium | reverse complement strand
GATGAATCTTGTTCAGAAGATCTATCTGTGGCTGATCCCCGCTTACCTGGTTTGCGTTCTTGTCCCGAGCTTTGTCAAGGGCAACCCGATCTGCGACGTTCTGAACTATGTTGGCATCCTTGGCGTGACTGCGGGCTTCGTCGGCGCTTGCCTGATCATCCGCATCGACGGCAAACCCATCATGAACTTCAAGGAAATCGCCTACAAACATTTCAACTGGGGCATCTTCTTCATGATCGCCTCCGCTGTGTACGCTGCCGGTATGCTGTCCAAGCCCTCCATCGGCGTTTCCCAGTGGCTCGTCCAGGTGCTGAACCCGGTTTTGGGCGGTCAGCCTGAATGGGCATTCGTCTGCATCATGCTGCTTGTTTCGCTGATCATCACCAACTTCGCGAACAACGCCGCCATGGCAGTCGTCCTGCTCCCGATCGTCGTTGGCTTCAGTGAGCAACTGGGCATCGACCCCGCTCCGGTATTCATGGGCGTCGTCCTGATGGTCTTCGTTGCCATGCTCACCCCGTCTGCTTCCCCGCATGCAGCCATGATGCACGGCAACACCGAGCTGTACACGCAGAAGGACATCCTGTCCATCGGCATCCCCGTCTGCCTGTTCACGTGGCTGTCGTACAGCTTCATCGGCTATCCACTGATCAAGGTTCTGCTGTCGGTTCTTGGCTAATCGGCAACAGACCAAATACGCACCTCTTATTTCGAAACCACGTCCCCACCGGGGCGCGGTTTTCTCTATGCGCCAAGAGTTGAGAAAGAGGCGCCGCACCGTCGAGCCCACAGTCAACACCGGCACGAAGACAATCGCGGCGCACGAAAACGGGCCAGGAACGATCGCTCGCTCCTGGCCCGTTGGCATTACGCAGTGATAAGCCGTTGCTAGTTCTTAGAACTTGCTCTGCCCGCGCTTCTCCTGCTCGTCCTCGAGGATGACAGCACCTGCGTTGTCGATAGCGGCGATGCCATTGAGAACGCGAGGATAGCCGATGTACGGGATCAGGTTGACCATGATGTCGTACAGAAGCTCCTTGCTGTTGCCAAGCTTCAGGTTGCCGATAGCGTAACTGATTGCCTGCGGATGAGCGCCGCCCTGAGCAACGATGAAGCAGAAAGCGACCATCTCGCGATCGGTAACGGTAAGGCCGTTGCGCGTGTAGTAATCACCGAAGCAGTTCTCGGCAATAAGCTTGTTGAGGTAACGGCGATCCTGAGGTCCGATCATCCAACTTTCGCGGATGCCCTCGCCGTAGATCTGAGCCTGGATATTGTTACCAGCGGTCAGACGCTCAGCACTGGAAACCGTCTGCTGAGACTCAAGTGGCATCTCGATACCCTTGGCATCGAACACCTCGTTAGCAGTTTTGATGAAGTGAATGGAACGGCCGAGGCCCAGATAAGGAACGCCCATGTAGATGACTTCCTTGATCTCGACGGGATCAACGCCGAAGTTCAGCGCGCCCTCGACCATCAGCTGGAAGGTATCGCGTGCCTGAGTGCCCATAAGGCCAGCCAAAATGCACAGGAAGCGACGACGATCGTCGAGGTCGCTGGCATTGGGGATCTGATCGAACGCGAAGTTCTCGATGATCGCCGCGATCTCGGGATCGGTGCGCGAAAGAGAACCGACGGTGTTCGGCTTGATCTGCTCGCGATAAGCACGTGCCGCATCAGTGATATTGAACTGCTGCTCGGTCATATAACTGCCTCTCTTCTATATCGCCGGGTTTCAACCAGCAAGGTTTACCCGCCGAATCTTGCCACATATGAGCGTTTTTCGCAACGCACGACCCGACAATTATCCTTCCATAGAGCGCAAACGCGCCGCCGCTTCCTCAAGACGAGCACTCGCAGAACTCAACTCGGCGAAGTCGGCATCGCCGAGCTTCTCCATTTTCTTCCCCGTGATCTTAGTGACCATAGCCAAATCAGACTTGATCTGCTTCTTCTCGTCTTCACCCAGCTGTTTTTGAACCTTGCCGTAAAGGGCGTTCACTTCACCGGCGACCCTTTGCGCATTCGAAATGGCTTCCATCTTGTCGCGACGAGCCTGATCTTCACCGGCATACATCTCGGCATCACGGATAGCCGCCTCGATCTCGGCATCGGACATACGACCATCGTCGGTGATGGTGATCGACTGCTCTTTGCCGGTATCTTGGTCACGCGCAGAGACGGTGAGGATGCCGTTCGCATCGATATCGAACGTGACCTCGATCTTCGGCACACCGGCCATCGCACGTTTGATGCCTTTCAGACGGAACTTGCCAATAGTCTTGTTGTCCTTTGCCATGGGACGCTCGCCCTGAAGAACATGAATCTCAACGCTGGACTGGAATGCCGCAGCCGTGGTGAACACCTGGGAATAATGAGCAGGGAGCGTCGTATTGCGCTCGACAATGCGCGTGGCAACGCCGCCCAAGGTTTCAATCGAAAGAGACAGCGGCGTGACATCAAGAAGAAGGATCTCTTGGCCGCGCGTCGCAAGCGAATTGCCCGCAGCCGCATTCGCCAGGGTGTCTCCCTGAATCGCAGCGCCCTGTGCAACGCATTCGTCGGGGTTGATGGAATTTGCAGGCTCAAGACGCGTAAGCTTGCGAACATGCTCTTGAACGGCAGGAATGCGCGTGGATCCGCCGACAAGGAGCACCTGACCCAATTCGCTTGCGGCGATGCCCGCGTCGTTTAGAGCCTGCTGGACGGGTTCGGTGGTTTGCTCAACAAGATCGGCCGTCATGCGATCGAACTCGGCGCGAGTGACTTCGCACTCAAAGTGAAGCGGGCCGTTTTGATTCTGAGCTAAGAACGGCAAGTTGACATGCGTTGACGAAAGCGAGGACAGCTCCTCCTTCGCCGAGCGAGCAGCCTCTTTCATGCGCTGATGAGCCATGGGATCGCGCTCGGCGTCGAAGCCGCTGGTTCGTTTGAACTCTGCGATCAAGTGCTTGCACAGACGCTCGTCGAAGTCGTCGCCGCCCAAGTGGTTGTTGCCGGCAGTTGCCAGAACCTCGATTACGCCCTCGCCTATCTCGATAATGGAAACGTCGAACGTGCCGCCGCCTAAGTCGTACACCATGACTTTTTGAGGCGAACCGTGATCAAGCCCGTAAGCCAGTGCCGCGGAAGTCGGCTCGTTGATGATGCGCAAGACATTAAGGCCCGCAATGCGACCGGCATCTTTCGTGGCCTGACGCTGAGTGTCGTTGAAATACGCGGGAACGGTAATGACGGCATCGGTGACGTCCTTGCCGAGGAAACGCTCGGCGTCGCCTTTAAGCTTGCGTAGAACCATTGCCGAGATCTCTTGAGGAGAATATGCCTTGCCGTCGATGTTCGCGCGCCAATCGGAACCCATGTGGCGTTTAACGGATGAGATGGTCCTGTCGGGGTTCACCGCCTGCTGACGAATCGCGACGTTACCAACCAGACGCTCACCGCTTTTGGAGAACGCGACCACGCTTGGCGTTGTTCGCTCGCCCTCTGCATTGACGATGACCTCGGGGCGTCCGCCCTCGACGATAGCCACACAGCTGTTAGTCGTTCCTAAATCGATTCCGATCGTTGCACCCATGAAGCACTCCTTGATTCGAATCCAACGGCAGTCGAGCGAATCAGGCGCGACCGCGGCTGCCGCACATCATCAACAGTAGATACCGGCTCCGTACACGTTGCCGCCGTACATCCCCATGCGAAGGCACGAGTTCATGCACATGTTCAGCACCATCAAGCCGCAACAGCACTCGACGCACGAGGTTGTTCCCATAGAGAAGCCCCGTTGCTGCGATTCTTGCTGATAAGTTTGAGCCGGCTGCTGAAAACCCTGCATAGCCCGGCGGTATTCGGCATTGTTCGGGTCGATTTTGCAAGCACGGCGAATCTGTTCGTAAGCAAGCGTCTCGTTTCCAGCGCCATAGTTCGCAAGCGAAGACAGGTAATACCAGCGAGCATTACGACCCGTAGAGGGGATGTCGGCCAAAATGGCTGCAGCCTCCTTATGGCGGCCGGCGTTGATAAGGTCGATGGCCGCTTTCACCTCGGAAGAGTCGTACACGTTAGCCTCGGGGTGGATGTTGCGCGGGTTCGTGGCACCACCATAGAAGCCGAAACCGAAAATATCCTCCCAGGTGTACGTCTCGGACGACCAGCCATAAGATCCGTCGGAGGAATGCTGGTAGCCGCCCTGCCCGGACGAATTCTGTCCGCCCGTGCCGGAGTAGCCGTTGCCGCCGAACGGATCGTATGCCGCGCCACCTGCACCTTGCTGAGATGCTGCACGCCTGCGATCATCTGCTGCGTACTTCTCGGGGTTCATCAGACGATCGTACGCCTCGTTAACCTGATTCATTCGCTCAGCGGCCTGTGGGTCGTTGGGATTAAGGTCGGGGTGGTTCTCGCGAGCTTTTTTGCGATACGCCTTCTTGATGTCGTCCTTGCTCGCATCGGGCGACACTCCAAGAATTTCGTAGGGGCTTTTATCCACTGAAGGTTCCTTTATTCTTACACGTGGGCTTGTCATGAGAAGATCGCTTCTGCGAAGCTTCCTTATCATGTTGGTCGCGGGCGTTGAGTCGTCCCCAAACACCCGCATACAAAACGCTTCGCAGTATCTGCACGTCTTGAACAAGCGGAAGTCGCTCGAAAACGTCAACCACCGCAGCCATTCGGTTCATCAAGAGCATACGCAACTCATCGTTATCGAGATCAGATTGCATGAACGGATTGTACGACCCCGATTCCAAATCCTTCGGTAAATCGTACACCGCATCCATCTGATAGACGAAACGCCCTAGCTCGAATCCGAATGATCGAAGCTGATCCGACCACTCGTCTTCCTTGAACACAAGCACTTCAGCCATGATAGCCCCGAACTCATTCGCGCACGCGTCGGGGTCTAAGAGCGTTGACTCACCGTCATCCACATCGCGCAAAGCCTGCATCTGGTCTCGCTCGATTCGAGAAATGTTGCCAAGGCCCTGCTCGCATGCGCTGCATTGGCGAGGGTATCGCCCACAAACGCACTCGTATCCGGCCTTCAACACCTTCGAAAACGCAAGGGACGGATACGAGCGATCGTCGTTCCAGTTGTCAAGCATGCTGTGATATGCCATGACGATAGTCATGTCGGCAGCGTAGTCGACAAGCTCGCTTTCGGTATATGGTCGCGGCTTAACAGGGTGAGCAGCACACCTTCCCAAACCAGGGGTCTCTTCGGGTTCGTACAAAGACGTAAGCAGAAGAGCCACGAAGGTGAGATCGTTGTTCAGAGCGAAGCGCGGCAGCTGACCGAATCGCCGCTTAAGCGCGCGGCATACGCCGCAGTAAACCGAGCGATAGCGTTCTCGCTCGGAATCGGATAGATCGTTGTCGTTGATCGTGACGAACCCGAACATGCAGCCGTCAGCCTTTCCTACACTTTATGGACGGAGGCTTCGTGGCAATACGGGCACGTGGCACGAATCTTGCCCTTGCCTTTGGGAAGCGTGAACGTTTTGCCGCATGACGGGCACTTCACATAGGCGGTTGTTTTACGGTTGGCCCAACGGACGTTGACTTTGCGCCACCATTCGCGCGGCTTCTCACTTATGCTGAGATACTTCTCGTTCTCGGCCGCGCGAGCGGAATGATTCCGCGAGAACATGCGCACAACGGCTAGCATCAGAAACACAAAGCTTATTGCGCTAAAGAACGGAGAGCCGAACATCGACAGCACGATGAAGACGATAGAGGCGCCGATAAGGAAATAATTGAACTGGTCAGCACCGTAACGTCCCACCATCGAAGTAACGAGCCATGCTCGAAGCCTATCCATCATGTTGCAAACACCTTGCTTTCCTAAACATAGCCGCAGCGCCTCGGATTGCGAAACGCCCAAATTGACTTGCTACCGATCGCGACGGCCGTGCTGGCCGCCTTGGCGGGAGTGGCTTGCATTGCGTCTGCGCGCTTCGGCCTGATCGCGAGTTTGATACTGCGCGCTCCCTTGATCGCGGTTGCGCACGTGTCTACCCGAACGATCGCGCGCCGAAGCACCGTGACGAACCTCTTCCGGTTCCATTCGAGGGCCGGAAGAGCGATCGCCCACCGGAGCAAGTGCCTGCGTGACCTGGGCGGCACGATCGTATACGCCATGGCGCGCGTCCATACCCGAAACAGGCTGCACACCGCTGTCTTCAGCCGAAAGAGGCTCGAACGACGTGGTGTTGTCTGTTTCAGGGTGACGTTTGAAGCTGACGCGAGCGCTGATGTACTCACGAAGCAGCAAGATCGCCAAGATAGCCATGCTGACGGCATAACCGAGCACCGCGCCGTCAAGGCCGCTGATGTTCGTCATAACGACAAGCACAACCACCGAGAACACGAACGTGATCAGATACAGCTCGGTAACCACCTTCTGCCTGCGCAGAATAGTGATGACTTGGTAGAAGAACTCGATGACCGCGGTGAAGCCGCCGGCCACGATCATCACGTAGAAAATCGACCGATAATCGTCGAATTCCAAGCCGTACAGGAAGTTCATGAGGGGAATGCCGATCCATGCCACGATCACGATGGTCCCCACCGTGATGCCGATAATAACCGCGCTCATCGCCATGATGAACAAATCAAACTTCTTCCTTTTCGCCGGGTCGGCCCAGGTCTTCGCCATGCGAACGAGCAAAGGCTTGTACACGAAACCCGCCGCGAGAAGAACTGCCTGCGACGGAAAGTACATCGCGTTGAAATACAACTGGTTGTCGTAACTCAGAACGCCCTCCATCACGAACTTCGGCACGTTGTCCACCAAATTGAACATGAACAACGCTACGAACAGCGGGAAGCACAACTTGAAAATGGAAGAGACGCTTTTAAGAGAAAACGGGGACGAAGGCGGCGTTTCAAGCAAAGCGAGCGGAAAGGTAACCAAAACGAATGTGACAGCAGCGCCGATAGCCATCGCGATAGACGCAATGCCGACGTCGCGGGTGATCAACAGCGTCAGGGAAAAAGCAACAAGCGCGACCACCGACCTGATGGTCAACGAGATTCCTGCCAGGTACAGCTTATCTACCTGCTGCAAGCGCCCTTCGTACACCTCTGCCATAGCATCGACGGCGCGATAGAACGTAAGCCCCATGCACATCGTGAGCATGACGCCCGAATATCCGCGAAACTGACAGTACAGATGCCCGACCACAAGCATCAAGACAACAGAGGCGAAACGCTGGACCTGGTAATCGGCAAATGAATGCGCGCCGTTCAAATCGCTGACCTGGTACGTTCGAACGCCGTAAATGCCCATGAAGTACAACAAAAACGCCATAACGAAGGCAAGCGAGAACATACCGGCCTGCTCGACGCCGGCAAGCTGAGTTACCACGATAGTGAGAATAGGGAAAACGGTTCCCCACGCCATAAATCCGATGGTGTTCCAAATGTAGTCGCGCGAGGTGCGATGCGCCTCGAACTCGGCGTCGGCCTGAGACAAGCCGCCATCTGCCACGGCACCGGTCAGGCGGTCGAACCACGCGTAGATGAACTTGCGAACACGACCGGGCTCGCGACGCGCACGGGCCTGACGCTTGGCCTCGAACTGATCGGCTTTGCGAAGCAGCCCGCCGAAAGCGCCACGTGAATGCCCATCAGGCGTGATGGGCTGAGTGTCCCCCATAGGGCGCGCGCGGTCCGCCTCACCTTTCGCGGCGACACCCCTCCCCCGTTTGTGCGGGAAGCGCGGTTCGTTTTGGTTCTCGTCAGTCAAATCAATACCTCTATATATATGAAGCGCCCATCGTTCCATACGGCCAACCTGGCGCCAAAATCGTCTTTTTCACCAATGAAAGTATACGGGCGGTCAAGTTTAGCTTCGCGTTCGCCACCAAGCCGAAACCAAATCCACGCATAAACAGATAGAGGTAAGCGGAATTGCGCTCTGAAAACGATCTAGATACGCTTCTGACAAGCCATTTCACGGATTATTACGACCCGTTAACAAAATGGAAATCAAGCACACGTAATAAGCGTGTAATACTTTTGGAGTTTGACTTTAGTAAACAAAAGGAGGTTTGCTGTGACCCAATCAGCAAAAGACTCTGCCGCCGGAAACGGTACAGAGAAAAAAAAGCTAGGACTCACTACGTGGATCCTGATCTCGCTCGCAGCCGGCATCGTCTGCGGCCTGATCTTGAACCAGGTCGTCCCCGATAAGTCCCCTGTTGACAACTTCCTCATCGAGGGCGTCTTCTATGTCTTCGGTCAGGGCTTCATCCGCTTGATGCAGATGCTCGTCGCACCGTTGGTTTTCTGCTCCATCGTCTGCGGCGCCGCATCCATGAGCGACCCGAAGATGCTCGGCAAGGTTGGCGGCGGTACCATCATCATGTACCTGCTCACCACCGCTTTGGCCATCGTCATCGCCCTGGTGCTTGCCAACATCACCAACCCTGGCGTTGGCCTGGACATGAACTCCATCACCCAGGTTCAGCCTAAGGCAGCCGAAAATCAGGACTTCAAGACCACGCTGCTGAACATCATCCCCACCAACATCTTCTCAGCACTGGCCAACGGCACCATGCTCCAAATCATCTTCTTTGCATTGATCCTGGGCTTCCTGCTGGGCACGCTGGGTCGCAAGGTTGCCACCGTCAACCGCTTCTTCACCCAGTTCAATGCCATCATGATGGCCATGATCTCCATGATCCTGAAGGTTGCCCCCATCGGCATCTTCTGCCTGATCTCGCGTACCTTCGCGAACCTGGGCATCAGCGGCATCCTCCCGATGATCAATTTCATCCTGACCACTTACCTTGGCCTGCTGATCATGCTGTTCGTGGTCTACACCCTTATCCTCTTCGCGTTCACGCGTCTGAACCCGATGCACTTCCTTAAGAAGTTCTGGCCGGTCATGGTCTTCGCCTTCTCCACCAGCTCTTCCAACGCTACCATCCCGCTGAACATGGAGACCCTGAACAAGCGCGTCGGCGTTGACCCCAAGATTTCCTCGTTCACCATTCCGCTGGGCGCAACCATCAACATGGACGGCACCGCCATCATGCAGGGTGTCGCCGTCGTCTTCGCTGCTCAGGCATTCGGCATCGACCTGAACGCTTCTCAGCTGGTCACCGTCGTCGTGACCGCCACCGTCGCCTCCATCGGCACCGCCGGCGTCCCGGGCGTTGGCACCATCATGCTTACCATGGTCTTCGCTTCCGTCGGCCTGCCTGTTGAAGGCGTTGCCATGATCATGGGAATCGATCGTATCCTTGACATGGGCCGCACCGCAATCAACATCACCGGCGACGCCGTTTGCACCACCGCTCTCGCAAACATGGTCGGCATGCTCGACCGCGACGTCTTCCGTGACGACACCATCAAGGAAGTCGACACCTCCACCCTCGAGAACACGGCTCCTGCCGACTACTCCGATTTCACCACCCCCGAAGAGGGCGACACCGAAATCGGCGAGGACGGCGATTTCGACATGTTCGACGACCTCGAGTATCCCGAGGCACCCGCTCGTAAATAAACATCGGTTTCCAACTGATAAGGATCGAAGATGACTGCAATCAAAATCGCCATCCTTGGCTACGGCAACCTTGGCCGCGGCATTGAAATGGCTGTTACGCAGAACGACGATATGGAACTGGTCGCGGTGTACACCCGCCGCGACCCGTCTACGGTGAAGGTCGCAAGCAACGCCGAAGTTAAGCCTGCTTCGCAGCTCGAGGACGGCAACGCCAAGGGAGAGTTCGACGTCCTCATGATCTGCGGCGGCAGCGCAACCGATCTGCCTAAGCAGACCCCGCACTTTGCGCAGTGGTATAACGTCGTCGACAGCTTCGACACGCATCACAACATCCCCGAGCACTTCGCTGCGGTTGACGCCGCAGCGAAGCAGGGCGCTACGTGCGCTCTTATCTCGTGCGGATGGGATCCGGGCCTGTTCAGCCTGAACCGCCTGTACGGCAACACCTTCCTCCCCAATGGAAAGGACTACACGTTCTGGGGTCGCGGTGTAAGCCAGGGGCATTCCGACGCTATCCGTTGCATCGACGGCGTCGCTGACGCTCGCCAGTACACCAACCCCGTCCCGGCAGCCCTAGAAGGTGCTCGTTCGGGCGACAACCCCGAGTTCACCACGCGCGAAATGCATACCCGCGAATGCTGGGTCGTGCTGGAAGACGGTGCCGACGCCGCAGCCGTCGAAGAACAAATCAAGACCATGCCCAACTACTTCGACGAGTACGACACCACGGTCAACTTCATCTCTCAAGAAGAACTCGACCGTGATCACAAAGAGCTTCCCCACGGTGGATTCGTGCTTCGCTCCGGCGAAACCGCATCGGGTCGCAAGCACGTGATCGAGTACTCGCTGAAGCTTGGTTCGAACCCCGAGTTCACCTCCAGCGTCCTCTTGTGCTTCGCTCGCGCCATCGCACGCTTGGCCGCCGAGGGTAAAACAGGCTGCAACACGGTGTTCGACATCGCCCCTGCGTATCTTTCCGCACACGACGGCGATTACCTGCGCGCTCATATGCTTTAATACTCGCGCTGACTCGTCCACCCCGCAAAGTAAGCAAGGCTGTGATCATTTGATCGCAGCCTTGCTTTTCATTCCCGCCAAAACAACTAAGCAGGATTATTTTTTAAAAGAAACCGATTACTCGGCGCTCAGAAGGGTGATCTCGAAATTGAGAGCCTTGCCTGCCAGCTCGTGATTCATATCGAAGGTGATCTCGGTGTCGGTCTTGTCGACAACCAAAGCCTGGAACGGGAAGCCATTGGGGCCTGCAAGCATGACCTTCTCGCCAACGGTAAGGTTCTCGGAACCGGGAAGAGACTCGATGCGAATGGTCTGGATGGCAGCAGGGTCAGACTCGCCGTAAGCCTGAGCAGGCTCAAGATGAACCATAAGGGTCTGGCCGACCTCCATGTTCTTAACAGCCTCATCGAAGCCGGGGATCATCTGGCCGGCGCCGCACGTGAAGTCAAGCGGAGCGCCGTGATCAAGAGACGAATCGAACTTGGTGCCGTCGTCAAGCGTGCCGGTGTAGTGGACAGAAACCTTCTTGCCGTCGTTGCTCATGAGTTTCCTTTCGTGATTGCGCGGTCACCTACTGCAGGTTGCCGCGCCTCATTCGATCAAACCTCTAAAGCATACCCGAAAGCAGCCAGTGAAATCGTGACAAACGATAAACAATGCCCAAGCAAATACCCCTCATCCGTTCATGTTGCTATGCGATCTGACGGAGCTTCAATTCTCCGATTCGCTTTTCTGCAGCTCAAAACTTCTATTAATTAACCTGATATCGAAAACGAAGCGTTTTACTGTTCCCAAAACCAAAAGCCTTGATATCATTTGGAGCGATACATTGACTAAGCCGTGTTTGAAGCTGCAAGCGCGGCTTGATTTCAGAGAGGACGAGAACATGAAACTCGCAATCCCCAGCGAAACCGACCAAATGCTCGAAAGCGTCCGCAGCGGCCACTTCGGCCACAGCCCGTACTTCACCATCGTCGAATTCGACGACGATATGAATATCGCGAACGTCGAAGCTGTTAAGAACATCGACCATGACCAGTATGGCTGCGGCGGCGTCATCGATTACGCTATGACTCTTGGCATCGACGGCATTCTCGCCGTCGGCATGGGAACCCCTCCGCTGACGCGCTTCACTCAAGCTGGCATCAAGGTTTTCGCAGAAACCGAAACCCCCATCGTTGGCGATGTCGTCAAGAAGTTCATTGCTGGCGAAGTTTACCTGATGGACCCTTCCACCGCCTGCCAGCACTAAATCGCACTTGCGCACGATTTCAGGAAGCGCTTCCCTGTCACATCGCAAACCGCTCCAATGCAAACGCCCGACTCGCACTCATCGCGAATCGGGCGTTTCTCATACATACCGCGCGCCAAAAGCGACACCGTGCCTATGAAGCTGAACTTACAGCTTCTCCGGCATCTTCGGCTTCTTTGCAGTAACGCATACATGACCAGATTTCACATCATCGTAGATCTGAATCCTCTTGAAGCCGGCGTCGCGCAAAAGAGCGTCGAGCTCACGCGGGGTGTAGACGGTCATGCCCGGAGTGCGCATTGCCATGAAGTAATGATCCGAATCGGAACCATCGGCCTCGTTGCAGATAAGCAGCGTGCCACCAGGGAGCATGACCCTTTTGATCTCTTCAAGAGCTGCCGGAACATCTTTCCAGAAGTAGATGGTCTCGAAGGCGGTAACGACATCGAAAGCGCTGTTCGGAAGTGCAGACATGTCGGCAGCCTCGGCCTGCTGGATGGTTGCGCGACCCTCTTCAACCGCCTTGGCGTTGTACTCGATGGACTTCTGAACCGAAAGAGGCGACGGGTCGATGCCGACGACCTCGCCGAAGGGAATGCGGTCAAGAAGACGCGCCACGTTGGCGCCGCCGCCGCATCCAATATCAAGCGCATACTCCATATCGTCGCTGAACTGGACATACTGGAATGCCCAATTGGCAAGTTGCTCGTGCGTGCCGCCGTTCATGCGGTCGAGCATCGCGCTTCCAACTTCGCCCTCGGGCATGCCGGGATTCTCACGTGGCTCTTCAGCCATGACCCCCTCCTTCGAACTGCGCCGGGGTGCCGGCGACAAACGTTATTTTCGCCTTCTTAGGATATCAGCTTGCCACGCTTGAGGTAAACCCGAAACCAAACAACCACGCAAGCTGATAGAATAGATTGGCTGCATTCATACCGCTTCAACACGGTTATCGAACAATCAGGAGATCACATGGCAGAGTTCATCTACCAAATGTACAAGGCGCGCAAGGCGCACGGCGACAAGGTCATCCTCGACGATGTCACGATGGCCTTCTACCCCGGCGCGAAAATCGGCGTCGTAGGCCCCAACGGAATGGGCAAGTCCACCCTGCTCAAAATCATGGCGGGCATTGAAGAGGTTTCCAACGGCGACGCAAAGCTCACGCCGGGCTACTCGGTAGGCATCCTACTTCAGGAACCTCCGCTGGACGACACCAAAACCGTTAAGGAAAACGTGGAGGAGGCATTCGCCGACACCATCGCGAAAATCGCCCGCTTCAACGAGGTTTCCAGCGAGATGGGCAATCCCGACGCCGATTTCGACGCGCTAATGGAGGAAATGGGCCGCCTGCAGGACGAAATCGATGCAGCCAACGGCTGGGACCTGGACAGCCAGCTTTCCCAGGCAATGGACGCGCTTCAGTGCCCCGACCCCGACGAGATGGTCGATCACCTTTCCGGCGGCGAGCGCAGGCGCGTCGCCCTGTGCAAGCTTCTTCTTGAAGCCCCCGACCTGCTTCTTCTTGACGAGCCTACCAACCACCTCGACGCCGAGAGCGTTCTGTGGCTCGAGCAGTTCCTGAAGAACTACCAGGGCGCCGTTCTGGCCGTCACCCACGACCGTTACTTCTTGGACAACGTCGCCGAGTGGATCTGCGAAGTCGACCGCGGCACCCTTTACCCCTACAAGGGCAACTACTCCACGTACCTCGAGACCAAGGCCGCACGTCTGGAATCCCAGGGGCAGCAAGATCAGCGTCGCGCCAAGAAGATGAAATCCGAACTGGAATGGGTCCGCAGCTCCCCGAAAGCCCGTCAGGCAAAGAATAAAGCTCGTCTTGAGGCTTACGAACGCATGGCATCCGAAGCCGAGGCCCAGAAGCGCAACATCGACTACACCGAGATCAACATCCCCGTCGGCCCGCGTCTGGGATCGAAGGTCATCACCGCCGAACACCTGCACAAAGCTTTCGGCGACCGTGTTCTCATTGACGACCTGTCCTTCGATTTGCCGCGCAACGGCATCGTCGGCGTCATCGGCCCAAACGGCGTTGGCAAGTCTACCTTGTTCAAGATGATCGTCGGCCTTGAGCAGCCCACCTCGGGCGCGCTGGAAATCGGCGAAACCGCGAAGATCTCCTACGTCGACCAGATGCGCGCCGGCCTTGACAGCGACAAGAATGTCTGGGAAGTCGTTTCCGGCGGCCTTGATCACATGATGGTTGGTGAAACCGAGGTTCCCAGCCGCGCCTACGTTGCCGCATTCGGCTTCAAGGGTTCCGATCAGCAGAAACCCGCCAACGTGCTCTCCGGCGGCGAACGAAACCGCCTGAACCTCGCCCTTACGCTTTCTCAGGGCGGAAACCTGCTGCTTCTTGACGAGCCCACCAACGACCTCGACACCGAGACCATGGAAAGCTTGGAGGAAGCCCTACTCAAGTTCCCTGGCTGCGCCGTTATCACCAGCCACGACCGCTGGTTCCTCGACCGCATTGCCACCCATATCCTTGCATGGGAAGGTACTGACGAAAACCCTGGTGCGTGGTACTGGTACGAAGGAAACTTCGCCGACTACCAGAAGAACCGCATCGAGCGCCTGGGTGCCGAGGCTTCGAAGCCGCACCGCATCCATCGCAAGCTCACGCGCGATTAAATCGCACTCGCTATCAGCCGGCACTTACCTAAAGTGCCGGCTTTTTCTTTCCATAAAACCCTCTGGTACGAAAAACCCTGCCCGCTCATTGCGGACAGGGTTTTCAAGAATCAATATGCGATGCTGCTTACTCGCAGGTAGCACCAACGCGCTGCTGGTAATGGATACCGGACTCAGCCTCGTCAACGATGTCGGTTGCGTAGTCGTCGTAAGGCTTAACGTCATAGCCGTCAACCTTAAAGGTGCAGCTGGGGGACATGTAAATCCAGTTGCAGTCCTTACGCAGGCGCAGGCCGGCGAACACATCCTCCATGGAATGAGCGGTCAGAGCGGCATTGCCCGTGAAGCCGCCATCGGCAGCGCTTTCAGCAGCCTTAAGGGACTCTGCACCAAACCAGCGAGTAAGGATGGCTTCTTTGCTGTACTCGCTGTGAACATGCTCAACGCCCTCGCCGAAGTAACGAGCTGCGGTGGGATCGCCCTGCCAGTTGCCCTCGCCGCCAACGATAAGGAACTTAGCGTCGGTGCCGGCAACCAGGTCGCACACATGCATGACATACTTGAAATGCTTGGCGATAAGCTGATCTGCCCAAATGCCGTTGGCATCGATAACCACGTCGAAGCCAGCCAGATCTTCCTTGGTAAGATCCATCGGCTCCTTCTTAACGACCTGAGAGGCAACAGTGGTGTTGTCGTTGACAACGAACACAGTCACGTCGTTACCGCGCTTGATGGCCTCTTTGACGATCGGACGGCCATAGTGACCATTTGCGGCGATTACTGCGATCTTCTTTGCCATGCCTTTTCCTTTCCTCTTCCGGACAACCCGGATTGTGCATCGGAAACGCCCTGAAGCAGGGTATTGCGTTTCGTCCGCCTTTCTCCTACAAGTTGGATTGTACCCCACTTTCGGCTGCTGAATCGAAGGATATCGAAAGGGATCCTACCGTTCGCCGAATGGCGTTATGCCGTTAGTCGCACGTCACGCCGATTCGCTGCTGGTAATGAATACCCGACTCGATCTCGTCAACAACGTCGACAGCATAGTCGTCATAAGCTGCAACCGACTGACCGGCAACAGTGAAGTCACACGACGGGGACATGTAAATCCAATTGACGTCCTTGCGCTTCTTCAAGCCCTCGAACACGGATTCCATGCTTGCGGGGCGATCGCCGAAAGAATCGGTGAAACCATCGTCCACCAACGGAGCAAGACCGCTCATGAAAGAGTCGCTGCCAAACCATTTGGTAAGGATCGCGCGATTAGCATTGTACTCGTCGTGCTCATGAACGGTGCCCTGGCCAAACCAGCGTGCCAGGGTGGAATCGTCGTAAGACGTGCCCTCGCCACCGACGATGACAAGTTTCGCATCGGTGCCAGAAAGGCAGTCGCAAAAATGAAAGAG
>CAKUNS010000031.1 GCA_934668515.1 uncultured Eggerthellaceae bacterium | reverse complement strand
TGCGTGGGCATCGTCTTTCTTCAACCGAATTCGATTTTCACCATGGCGGTTTTGCTCGCCCCGTTGTTCGTGCAGCGCATTGGCAGCTTTGGCGGGTTTGACCTTGGCCGCATCCATATCCACGGGGCAATCCTCGCCGTTGCGTTCGCCCTTTTCTGCATCGGCGTATGGGTCTTCGCCTACTATGCCCCATTCATGCAGGGCGTCGTCCATTCGGGCGTTTGGCATTGGAAGTTCGCAACCGCCGAAGATGCCGTGGCTAATATCGTCAATCTCGCCTACATCAGGGGCTTTTACCCTTGCTCACCGCAGATCGTCGCCGCGGCCATGGTCATCGTCGGAATCATCCGCACCTTCAAAGACCGCCAGCACCTGTGGATGCTCTTTGCTTACCTGCTCACCTGCATCATCACCGTGTCCTGCATGTCGGCAGTTGAAGAAAGCACGAAAGCGTTCTTCTCGGGATTCTGGTACTCCGACCCCTTCCGCTGTGGCGCCATGGCTTCGATCGCCGCCATGCCTCTGCTTATCCTTGGACTTGATTGGCTGATGACGGCAGCCGTAGCTCTTTGCGACAAGGCGCTTCGGAATGAAGACCCATCGAAGGCAAGCAAACTTAGCAGCGGTTTATGCCTGGTACTTGCAGGAGCGTTCCTGTTCGCAACGCTTGCTCCCAACGTCAACGAACGTTTCCTTAACAGCGACCCGTGCCCCACAAGCGCCAGCGGCACCATTGCCACCTGGCACTCGGTCGAACACGGACCCTACACTGCCGACGAGATGCAGTTCGCGCATGAAGCATCCCATTTGACCGGCGATTCCCTTGTGGCAAACCAACCGAACGACGGCAGCTTCTACGTTTACGGCGATACTGGAATGCGCACGTTCTACCGCAAGTTCAACGGCTACGGGAATATCCCTGAAACCAAAGAGAGCCGGCTCGTCCGCGATCACCTTCATGAAGTAGCCTTCAACGACGATGTTCGCGAAACCTGTCGCGAGCTCAACATGAACTACGTGCTTATCCTGCACCGCCAGAATATGCCCGAAGGCTTTATCGGCGGGCAATACTATCCACCCGCTTGGCGTGGTTTGGACGGCATCAACGACAACACGCCCGGATTCGACGTCGTGCTTGCAAAGGACGACATGCGCCTGTACCGCATCACCTGTCTGTAAGAAGGTTCGATGATCCCAGAAGAAGAAATCAAACGCGAATGCTCGCAGCAAACCTACCTGCGAGCTCAGCAAATCGCTTCCCGACGCAGTTCGTTTCGCTCTGCCGTGGTCAGTTTCAATGATTCACGCGGCGTTCGCACCACGGAGCTTTCGGCCGGTGTGCTCAGCTCGGACAAAAAGAGGTACTACAAAGCCACCATCCTTGCCGACGAAGCCGTAGGCGAGCTACTTGACTATGCTTGCACCTGCCCCGCTGCATACGAATACAGCGGCATGTGCAAGCACTCGGCGGCGTTGGCCATGCATTACAACCAAAGTCCCCAGTCGTTCATGGGCTATGTCGCCAAGAAACATACGCGCACCTCATCCGAAGAGTTGTTAGCGCTGATGGACCGCGAATCTGCACAAACGCTTAACGAGCCTACAGGAAAAATCGAGCTGATCCCGACACTTCGCTACTACTTCGGCAACTGGGATCTGAGCTTCAAAGTCGCAGGAAACGGCACTTCGTATGTTCTGAAAAGCATCGACGACTTCATCGATCGCATGCACAATGGTACCTTTTATTCCTACGGTAAAAAGCTGTCGTTCACGCACAAGCCCGAACGTCTGGACAAGCGCAGCCTGGCCCTCTTCCGTTTCGTTGAGCGCGCCTGCGAACAGCGCGGATCCCTGTCGCTTACCGGCTCATCTCTCTACTCGCTTGATTACGGGTTCGGAAACCGTCGCGGTAACCGCCAACGCACCGCGCGTGACCTTTCGCTCACTGACATCGAAGTGGTCGAGCTTTTCGAACTACTTGAAGGGCAAACCCTTTTCGTCCAAAACGACGAGACTGGTTCGCGCGCTCTCGATTGGGCTGTTGTCGGCAGCAACGCAAACGCCCCTTACAAAGCCTCGGTCGTCCGCGCCGACCCCGATCTTTCCGTTGATATACGCAAAACAGAAAGCGGCTTCGGGATCACGCCTCCGTACGAATCGGTGTTCGTTTCTTCTGGCGACAGCCTTTGCATTTGGCGCGGCCGAACGATCTATCTGTGTTCGCCCGAGATGGCGCGAATCGGCGACCTTCTGCGCACGCTTCACGACAGCGAGGGTCTGTTCTTGTCTCAAGAGGATGCGCCATTGTTCTGCTCGACCGTCTTGCCCTTGATGGAGAAGGCGCTTCCTCTTCAGATTCCAGACGAACTTGCCAAGATGAAGCCCATCCCCTGCCAAATCAAGTTCTATCTAGACGCAAATAAAAAGCGAATCACCTGCGAAGCATACGCGGAATACGGCGAAGAATCGTTCCCGCTTACGCTGATCGGTCCGCAAGGCGATGACTCCGCCGCAATTCACGCTGCATCCATGAAGACGGCGAAGGCCGAATCAGGCAGAATCGTCCGCGATAACGTGCGTGAAGCAAACGCTGCGCGCATTGCCGGCGAATTCGTCCCCGACGGCGAGATCGATCTTCACAACCCCGATATGGTTGGTCCGCTTTTGTTCGGCGGCCTTGTCAAAATGAAGGAAGTCGGCCAGGTCTATACGACAGCCGCTTTCGACAGGCTTATCTTCGACAAAAGACCGTCCATCTCGACCGGCCTTTCCATGGCGGGAAACCTCATTCAACTGAATCTCACTTCCGACGAGCTTGAACCCGAAGAGGTTGCCTCGCTTATCGCAAGCTACCGCGAACGAAAACACTACCACAAGCTGAAAAACGGCGCGTTCTTGGATATCGCCGAGATGGATCAAGCCCAGCTCGAAAAGATCGAACAAGCACTTAGCTCACTTGAAATCCCCGCAAAGGACATTCGCAAAGCTTCGGTCGATTTGCCCGCCTACGACGTGTTCTTCCTAGACGAGCTATTCGACGACGCAATCAAGGACGAGCAGGTCTCGCGTTACATCGACAATTTCAAGAAGGCAAGGGATAAGGAACGCGAAATCCCGCAATCGCTCAAGGGAACGTTGCGCCCTTATCAGAAGGAAGGCTTCTCATGGCTCTCCCTTCTGGGCAACTGCGGATTCGGCGGTATCCTTGCCGACGAAATGGGCCTCGGCAAGTCAATCCAGCTCATTTCCTGGATGCTCGCACAGAAAGAAACCGACCCCGACTTCTCGACGTGCCTGATCGTATGCCCCGCCTCGCTGATCTACAATTGGACAGCCGAGCTTGCGAAGTTCGCTCCATCGCTGAACGTGAAACCTATTGACGGGCAAAAATACCTTCGCTCAAGAACACGCGCAGAAGCACCCAGCACCGATGTGCTCGTTGCTTCGTACGACATCCTACGCATTGACGCGAAAGAGTTCGCCGAGATGGGCTTCTACGCCTGTGTGCTTGACGAGGCTCAATACATCAAGAACCGCTCTACCAAGTCGGCGCGTGCGGTCAAAAAGCTGAACACGAAGCACCGTTTCGCCCTTACGGGAACGCCCATCGAGAACAAGCCCAGCGAGCTCTGGAGCATCTTCGATTTTCTGATGCCCGGTCTTCTGGGTTCTCCCATGCGCTTCCGCGAGAACTTCGAGATCCCCATCCTTGGAAACGATGACGAAGCCGTGCATCGCCTGCGCAAGCTGGTGGGCCCGTTCATCCTGAGGCGAACCAAGAAGGAAGTGCTCACCGACCTGCCCGAGAAAACCGAAAGTACCGTTTACGCCGTGCTTGAGGGCGAGCAGAAACGCTTATATGCCGCACGGGAGCAGCATCTTCGCGACCGCTTGAATATACAAAAGAAGAAGTCGGCAGGTCGAGGAGGTGCAGGATTCGCGCCCGCAAACGAGGAGGTTGCTCGTAAACGGGCAGCCACCCTGAAAAGCAAGCGCCCGGTCATCCGCGAAACAGGACTCGACGTCATCGATCCCACCGACATGTCAAAAGTCGAGGTTCTTGCCGAGATCACGCGCCTTCGCCAACTGTGCCTTAATCCCAGCCTGGTCTTCGACAACTATCATGCAGGCGCTGCCAAGTTGCCGGTTATCATGGACCTCGTTCAACAAGGTATCGACGCCGGCTTGAAAATGCTCGTGTTCTCGCAGTTCACCACGTACTTGTCGCAAATCGGCACCGCCCTTGAAGATGCCGGCATCAAACACTTCACGCTAACCGGGCGAACTTCGGCAAAGAAACGCCTTGAGATGGTCGATGCCTTCAACAAGGACGACACCCCGGTCTTCTTGATCTCGATGAAAGCCGGCGGCACTGGCTTGAATCTTACTGGCGCCTCGTTCGTGATCCTTACCGACCCCTGGTGGAACGCTGCCGTCCAGGAGCAAGCAAGCGACCGTGCTCACCGCATCGGTCAAACGCGAAAGGTCAACGTGGTGAAGGTTGTAGCCAAAGACACCATCGAAGAACGCATCGTCGCGTTGCAGGAGTCGAAACGAGAACTTGCTTCATCGCTTATCGAAGGCAACAGCGGACAACTTGCATCGCTGACCGCTGACGACCTCATCGATTTGTTCATGTAAAGGAAAGCAGACCAGCTGATGCGCTCGATCAGCTGCAAACACGTTAAGGAGAACCATGTACGGACTGGAATGCGAATACGCTTTCGACAGCGCCCACTTTCTTACGGATTATTACGGCAAATGCGAGAACCTTCACGGCCATAGATGGCGCGTTGTGGCAAAAATCGAACAACCCGAGCTCCAAACCGAGGGAACCATGAAGGATATGGTTCTCGATTTCGGCGTGTTCAAGAAAACCGTGAAGGAAATCTGCGACGGGCTTGATCACACCTTCCTTATTGAAGAAGGATCGCTCAAACTAGATACTCTTGCAGCTTTGCAGAGCGAGGGTTTCAACCTGACCGTCCTTCCCTTCCGCACTACCGCTGAGAACCTCGCGAAGCACATCTTCGGCGAACTCGAAAAACAAGGACTTCCCGTCGCGGAAATCGAAGTTGACGAGACGCCCAACAACCGCGCTTTTTATCGCAAGTAACGAAACGGCTGCCCACCGGTTTGGTGAGGCAGCCTTTCATCATTCACAACATGCGAGCATCAACCCGCAAACAATCGTTCGTTAGCCGCGCTTCTTCTCGGGAACGCGAACGTCGACGTTCTGGTTGCGCAGCGTGACGCGGGAGTTAGGCGGGATCGATTCGGTAACAAACGTGCTGCCCGCAATAACGGAACCCTCGCCAACCACCGTCTCGCCGCCAAGAACGCTGGCATTCGAATAGATGGTGACGTTGTCCTCGACCGTTGGGTGACGTTTCTTGCCCTTAAGCTTCTGACCTGCGCGAAGAGAGAGAGCGCCAAGGGTCACACCCTGGTAGATCTTCACGTGATTGCCAATGACCGTGGTCTCGCCGATAACGACGCCCGTAGCATGATCGATGAAGAAGTACTCGCCAACAGTGGCGCCTGCATGCATGTCAACCCCTGTGCACGAATGTGCGTACTCGGTCATGAAGCGCGGGATCAGCGGGACATCCAGCAAGTACAGCTCATGGGCCAATCGAAAGATGAGGATGGCGTAAAATCCCGGATACGAAAAAACGATCTCCTCTTTTGACTGCGCAGCGGGGTCGCCGTCATAAGCAGCCTGCACGTCCTTAAGAAGCAGCTCTTGCACCTTGGGAAGCTCGTTCAGCCAGGCCATGGTGACGCGACGGGCTTTCGCATCGATCTCGTCCTCATTCGTCCCGTCGCCATCCCGGAACAAAAAGGCTTCTTTCACCTGGGCATACAACATATCCGAGATCTGAAGGATCGTATTGCCGATAAAATACTTCGGCTCGGACGAAGCAATTGCCCCTTCCTCAAAGAAACGCGGGAACATGATGTTGCGCGTGTCTTTAATGATCTTCTTCACTTGCTCGCGACTGGGGAAATGGCGTCTGTCATCGCGATACGAGATGATGGGATCGTCGTAGTTGAGCTCGATACCTTTGATAATGCCGTTAAGGCAATCTTCAAACATAAATTCCTGCTTGTCTCTCGATAAAACCTACCAGTTTTGTAGGTTATTATACCTATACCGCAAGACAATGCCAGACCCAATTGAGAAACGGTTCTAGAAACGAGCGAATCGACTATGCCTGTCAGCCACCAGTTCCTCGGCAGAGAGTTTTGACAAGCGGGCTAGCTGAATCGCGATGAAGCGCTTGACGTTTGCCGCGGCTTCATCCGGATTCTCGTGAGCAGGCTTTTCGCCCTCGGAAATCACTTCATCGACGATGCCCATCTGACAAACCTGATCGGCACCCATCTTCATAACCGCTGCGGCCTCTGCGGAACGCGAACGATCTTTCCAAAGAATGCTTGCGAAGCCTTCGGGTGAAAGCACCGAGTACACCGCATGCTCCTGCATGCCGACGACGTTCGACACCGCAAGCGCCAGAGCGCCGCCCGAGCCGCCTTCACCAAGAAGAACGCTGACAACAGGCACTTTCAGCCCCGCCATCGCGATGAGATTGTCGGCAATGGCATTACCCTGGCCGCGTTCCTCGGCGTCGGCACCGCAGAAAGCACCCTGAGTGTCAACGAAGCAAACAATGGGAAGATCGAACTTCTCAGCCAGGCGCATCAACCTAAGGCTCTTGCGATAGCCCTCGGGCTGCGGGCAACCGAAGTTGCGTGCAACGCGATCCTTCAAATCGACGCCCTTTTCCTCGCCGATAACCATAACCGGCTGACCGCCGAACCAAGCAACGCCGCCAACGATAGCGCCGTCGTCACCGAAAGCGCGATCGCCATGAAGCTCGATGAAACCGTCGAAAACCTGCTCGATGTAATGAACAGAGGTCGGACGATGGATATTGCGAGCGAGCTGCACGCTGGCCCAAGCATCCCCTTCAGAGGATGGGCTCTCGCTTTCAGGCGAGTCGCCAAGGTGGTGATGAGCGGAGGGCACGAAGCGTGCCGGCATTCCGTCTTCGCGTACGACGCCGAGTGCTTCCTTCAACCGCTCGGTTCGCGGAGCGATCGCCTCACCCACGTTGGCAATACGATCGCGAAGGGAATCGATGATGGTGCGTTCGGCGCCCTCTGGCGCATCGATGATAGGCAAACGACCGTACGCAACGTGATTGTAGGTGTTGCGACCGTTCTCGAGAACGCGCTCAACGGACGAGTAATCCATGAGGATGCGCGATTCGCTTCCATCCTCGCAAACGGCACCTTCGAGAACTTCGCTGGAGAACACGGGCTTATACATGGCAAGCAAATGCGCCAGGGTGCGACGAAGCTGATCGCGCGACACAACGGCGTCGATCAAGCCATGCTTCAGAGCAAATTCCGCAGTCTGGAAGCCCTTTGGCAACTCCTGACGAATGGTGTCTTGGATGACGCGCTTGCCGGCAAAGCCGATAAGCGCGTTCGGTTCGGCCAAGATGATGTCGCCTTGCATAGCGAAAGAAGCCGTAACGCCGCCTGTGGTGGGATCGGTGATCACGCTGATGTACAAAAGACCCGCAGCCGAGTGACGCTCCAATGCACAACTGACCTTGGCCATTTGCATCAAAGAGATAAGACCCTCCTGCATACGGGCACCGCCCGACGCAGTGAAGATGACAACGGGCAAGCCCCCTTCGGTCGCGTGATCGATCATGCGGCTGAGTTTCTCGCCAACTGCCCCGCCCATGGATCCCATGAAGAACGTAGAGTCCATCACCGCGAACGCCGTGCGCATGCCCGCAATAGAGCCCTCGCCGGTGCGAACACCCTCGTCAAGGCCCGTCTTTCGGCGTTGGTTGGCAATCTTATCAAGATAACCAGGGAAACTGAGTGGGTCGCCTTCTTCCATGCTTGCATCCCACTCGACGAAGCTGCCCATGTCCAGCAGATCACTGATTCGCTGCTCCGACGTTTCGCGGAAATACGAACCGCAATTCGGGCAGGTGTAATAGCTTTTAGCTACAACTTCGCTGTTGAACGTCAGACCGCAATGCTTGCAGGTAAGCCACTCCTCGTCGGCAGAAGCGACGCGATCGGTGGTGCAGGGAGTCCAACCAAGCGTAGGCGTGTCGGTACTGACGGTCTTGAAAACAGGAATGCCCGCAGCCTCGGACTGCGCGATGAACGAATCAACCTCAGCCAAAGCAACGGCCTCGTCGGCTAGCAGGATCACCGAAGCTCGGCATTCCTTTGCGGCCTGCAAGACAGTGTACGCATTGGAAAAAAGCGCATCGGAATACTTATCGCCAAGACACACCTTTCCCGCAGCGAAACGCAAGTACGATGCCGCAGCGTGATCGCGCGTGTACGGCGCGAAGGGGCGCATCCCCGCTCTTTCAACGCTTTGCAGAACAGAACGTGCATCCTTACCATGCACCATGACCAGGGCATGTGTCTCATCAAGATGATGATCCTCTCCAAAAGGCGACGTGATTCCCCCACGGGCCTCGGTCGCAGGATTGGCGTCCTGGGCAACCTCCGTGTACTCGGCAAGATCGCTCGCAGCTGCCGCATTGGGCGACTCAAGCGAGCCATCGACTTCGCAGGCAATGCGATCCATGCGATAAACCACATCAGATTCAGGGAGAGTCTCCGGTTTCGGCGCATCCGCTGACGAGGCGCTGTCGTACACGAAATATCCGTCCTTGGTAACCATCGCCTTACTCCTCGTTAGAAAGAACGTACTTCTGCGTGGCGCTTGCGCACAGAGCGCCATCGACCGACGCTTCAACTTCCGCAACGCACATACGGGAAGAAGACTTCACGATGGTGGCCTTCAGCGTGACCTTGTCACCAGGCAAAACCTGACGGCGGAACTTCGCTTTATCGATCCCTGTAAGGAACCCGATGGTTCCGGCCTGGTCACGACCCATAAGAATGCAAATGCACGCAGCCTGAGCCAGTGCCTCCATAAGAATGACGCCGGGCAAAACGGGATGCGTGGGGAAATGCCCGCGAAACAGATCGAGTTCAGGAACGACGTCAAGCTCTGCGACGATAGTGATGCCGGGCTCGCACGAAACGACGCGCGATACCCAGATGAACGGATCGCGATGCGGCAAGATGGATTCGACAACGTCCCTTTCGAAGGGTGCAATGATTTCAGGCATGATTACCTCCAAGAAGAACCGCTTACGACGAAGAGCACCGCAAGCAGATACGAAACAACGGCTCGAGACCTGCTATGCCGTATAAGGCGAAATCGCAAGACAGGCATTATGCCCGCCGAAACCAAGCGAATTGGTCAGTGCGACCTTCTGCGGCACCTCGATCATCCGGCCTGCGACAACGTTGACGCTGCACTCAGGATCGGCCTCGGCGAAACCAGCAGTTGGCGTGACCACGCCGCGGGCAACAGAGAGCGCGCAGACAATGGCCTCAACCGCACCTGCGGCACCGAGCATATGCCCCGTGCTTCCCTTGATGGACGTGACGGGAACCATAGAGCCGATCTCATCACCGCAAAGCAAATGAACCGCCTTCGATTCAGAGGAGTCGTTAGCGCTGGTACCAGTGCCATGCGCATTCAGATGTCCCAGGTCCTCAACGGTGTAACCGCTCTCGTCAAGCGCCTGCTTCATCGCACGGGCCACGCCGTTGGCCTCGGGGTCGGGAGCGGTGATGTGGTATGCATCGCCCGTGGAGCCGAAACCAACAACCTCGGCGATGATGTTCGCGCCACGATCAAGCGCATGCTCAAGAGACTCCAGCACAACCGCACCTGCGCCCTCGCCTGCGACAAAGCCATGGCGACGCGCATCGAACGGAAGCGAGGCCTTAGTAGGATCCTCTTCCTTCGAGAGAGCGCCAAGATTGCTGAAGCCCGCAATGCAGATCTCGCTCACGGCCTCTTCCGAACCACCCGCCAAAGCCACGTCGATGTAGCCGTGACGAATGTCGCGCAACGCCTGACCAATGCAGTGAGTGCCGGTTGCGCAAGCGGTGACGACGTTGATGCACTCGCCCTTCATGCCATAGCGGATAGCAAGACAGCCCGACACGATGTTCGAGATCATCGTGGGGACGAACAGCGGATTCACACGAGACGGACCCTTGTCATGGAGGGTGAAGAAACTCTTCTGCAGCTCGTCGATACCACCGATACCGCTGCCGTAAACGACGCCGACGCGCGTGGGGTCTTCGGCATTCATATCAAGGCCGGCTTCAGCCAACGCCTCATCCGATGCCGTGATGGCATACTGCACGAAGCGCTCGAAACGGCGTGCTTCCTTCTTGCTCAGACCGTGTTCGGTGCCATCGTAGCCGCGAACCTCACCTGCGTTGTGAACCTCAAAAGCCGAAGTGTCAAAGCGCTCGATGGGACCGATGCAGCACTCACCCGCGCTCACGGCGTCCCACAGCGCCTGAACGCCAACGCCAGCCGGCGAAACAGCGCCCGTTCCGGTGATGACAACGCGACGCGAACCATCGGCGCGCAGCATTGGATTCATAGGGGAAACATTCAGAGAACCACTCATAGTGACAAACCTCCATCAACAGCGATCACCTGGCCGGTGACATAAGCCGCAGACTTGCTTGCAAGGAATCCGACAACATGGGCGATGTCGGCCGGATCGCCGAATCGGCCCATACCGATACGAGAGAAAATAGCTTCACGCTGCTTATCCGACAAGGCGTCGGTCATGCTGGTGGAAACGAAACCAGGAGCAACCGCGTTCACCGTGACATTGCGCGGAGCAAGCTCCTTCGCAAGCGACTTCGTGATGCCGATGACGCCCGCCTTGGAGGCCGCATAATTCACCTGACCCGCGTTTCCGTACACGCCGACAACGCTCGACATGTTAACGATGCGGCCGTAACGCTGCTTCATCATGAGTTTCGACACCGCGCGGCAGCAATAGAACGTGCCCTTCAGGTTGGTATCGATAACCGCATCGAAATCTTCGTCCTTGATGCGCATGATCAAAGCATCGCGAGTGATTCCGGCGTTGTTGACCAGAACATCCACGCGACCGAACGCATCTTTTGCGGCTTTGATCAAAGCATTTGCACCTTCAGCCGTCGAAACATCAGCAACGACGGCAATGGCCTTCACACCAAAGCGATTCTCAACATCGGCGGCGAACGCCTCTGCTCGTTCGCGCCCATTCTCATTCGAGCAATTAATGCAGACGTTCATGGCATCGCCCGCAAGCTCCTCGATGATGGCAGCGCCAATGCCGCGGCTCGAACCGGTGACAACCGCACAAGGAACGGCAACGTCCGCCCGGCTCTGAACATTTGCCTCGGGAGTCTTCATTTCGTCAATCATCATGCCTCCTTCAATTAATTGGCGTATCCATGCGCTTCGAGAAATGCCTTCATGCTTGCCGCGTCCTGCACGCATGCGCGCCGCAGCTCTTTGTCGATACGTTTGATCAGACCGAACAAAACCCCGCCGAATCCCGTTTCGACGAACTCGGGAGCGATGCTGAATGAAGCGACGATGTTGCGCACACTCTCTTCAAAGCGAACCGGATGGGTAAGATGCGCCACCAGCTGAACCGCCGCATCCTTTGCCGCAAGGGGCTTGGCATCGACGTTGTTGATGAGGGGGATTACAGGCTCGCTGAATGCGATGCCGGAAAGGAACTGCGCAAACGGTTCTGCGGCGCTCTGCATAAGCGGGGTGTGGAATGCACCGGCAGTTGCCAGCCTGGTCACACGCTTGCCGGCCGCAGCCCAAGCGGCCTCGGCGCGCTCAACCGCCTCCACCTCGCCGGCAACAACGATCTGACCGGGACAATTGAGGTTTGCGGGAAGAAGAACCTGACCCCGCGCGCACTCATCGCACACCGCCTGGACGGATTCAAAATCAGCCTTAAGGAAGGCGCTCATGCAGCCTGGATGCTCGTTTGCCGCCTGCGCCATCAACTCGGAACGCTTCGCGATGATCTTGAATGCGGTTTCATCTGAAACCATGCCAGAGAGCGCCAAAGCGCTGGTCTGCCCAAGAGAGAAACCCAAAACGGCACCGGGCATGACCCCGCGATACATAAGGGCACGGGCGATGCCGATGGACAAAGCGCTGATAGCGGCCTGAGCATTGCGCGTGTCATTCAGCACCTCGGCAGGGGCGTTGCAGCAAAGAGCAGCAACGTCGATGCCAAAAACATCGGAAGCGCATGAAAACACATCTTTGACCTGGGGGTTTTCCAGTAGATCAGAGCCCATTCCGGTTTTTTGGGAACCCTGTCCCGAACACATGAAGACCAGACCTTGGCCTGCAAGGTTACTTTCAGTCATGACAACCACCTAATATGTCGATGAATTTTGTTCTAGATTCGACGGGTTCGAGCTGCATTCGCAGCAGCCATCGCGGTCAAGTCGAGAGCGCCAAGAGCCTCGGCCTCGGAAATCATCTCGTCGATGACTTCGCGTGCCGTTTTGCGCTCATGCACCACACCAGCGATCTGGCCGGACATCATGTCGCCGTCATCAACATCGCCCTCGACCGCTCGACGCAAGGCCCCCAAGAACATGTGCTCGATTTCTTCACCGTTTTTCTCAAGATCGCGCTCAAGCTGCTTCGCGGTACGCGAGAACTTGTTCTTAAGCGAGCGAACCGGGTGACCCGAATCGCGACCGGTCACGATGGTGTCCGACACCTTCGCATCGAGAACGCGCTGCTTATAGGCGTCGGCAATGCAGCATTCATCAACCGTCAAGAAGCGCGTGCCGCACTGGACGCCTTCGGCGCCAAGTGCGAAAGCGGCAACGATACCGCGGCCATCCGCGATGCCACCGGCGGCGATGACAGGAATCGAGACCGCCTCGCACGTTGCGGGAACAAGGGCCATGGTGGCCAGCTCGCCCACATGGCCGCCCGATTCGGTGCCCTCGGCTACCACCGCATCGGCACCCGTACGCTCCATGCGCTTTGCCTGAGCAGGCGACGCAACCACGGGAACGACCTTGATGCCCGCTTCCTTCCACATATCCATATATGCAGAAGGACTTCCTGCTCCGGTGGTGATAACGTCCACATGCAAACGAGTAAGCAACTCGGCGATCTCGGGCGCGCGCTTGTCCATCAGCATGACATTGGCACCGATGGGTTTATCGGTGATGGCACGAGCCTTGGCAACCTGTTCTTCAACCCACTCAGGTCGCTGGCCGCCACAAGCTATGATGCCCAATCCGCCTGCAGCTGAGACAGCACCAGCTAGATTTGCGTCGGCAATACGCGCCATAGCGCCTTGGATGATGGGTATTTCGATTCCCAGGATTTCAGTGATACGCGTTTGCATGTCAGTTGTCTCCTCCTTGCGAAAATCAAAGGCACCGCGTGACCGCGGCGCCTTTGATGAGCGGCGACTTTACTTCAAGCCGTCGATGTACTCGACCATCTTGCCGATGGTGTCGATGCCTTCGGGCTCGCCGAACTCGATGTCAAGCTTCTCCTCAATGTCGCAGACAAGCTCGACCATGTCGAGGGAGTCGATGCCCAGGGACTCAAGGGTGGCGTCCTCGGTGACTTTGCTCTCGTCGATGTCCAGGTTGTCGTTCAGCGTCTCTTTGATGACGTCAATGGTTGCCATGTCGTTCCTTTCGGTTTGATTCCACCTAGTTTTCTATTAATAGTTTGATGGTCAAACTATTTACCATGATATTCAAGATCCCGTTTTGTCTCAAGAGCAACGTGTTTCCTCCACGATTTCTTTGCGAAGGCTTTAAAACCCCAGCTCAAAAAGCGTTTAACGACGATCCTCCCCCGTCGATGAGGCCAACGCCAACTCGTTCTGCTCATCGAAATATGCCTTGACGTGACTCAACGCACTTGCCAAAACGCGCTCTTCTTCCTTGCTCAACCCCTCAAGCGCCGCCGCAAGCATTTTTTCGTGAAACAAACGATGCGCACGATAAACCTTGCGACCATCGCTGGTAAGGGAAATGAGCACTTGGCGCTTGTCTTTCTCGGATTTCTGACGGGCAACCAGCCCCCTATCGGCAAGGCGCTTCACGGATGTGGTGAGCGTGGCAAGCGTGATACCCAGACGCGCGGCAATGACGTTCATGGGATTCACTTCGTACATGCCGATGGCAGCAATAGTATGGATCTCGCTAATGGTGAGCCCTTTTGTGATTCGGTTCGAAAGAGAGCGTTCCTCGATATCCATAACGGAATTGAACGTCCCCGAAAGAAGATCATCAAGCGCTAGATCCTTCTGCGCGAAAGCCGAATGAGTCGTATCAGCTTCCTTATTCATTGATTCACCCTCCCTATTTGCCGGCTGCGGTTACTCCTCTGACGAAATCCGCGAATGTAAGAAACATGTAGCGGCTTGAAACGTCGTGTTGCATTTTCTAAATTATTAGATAGTCAAACTAATTTCAATGCATTCAACGATACAAACACGAACCGCAGGTCGCGGGCGTGCATCAGGAGGAAACATGGGTTGCACCGTTATCGGATCCGGTAAAGCCGTCCCGCGCAAGATCGTTTCTAATGACGACCTTGCCAAACTTGTCGACACATCGGACGAGTGGATCGTTCAGCGAACGGGCATTCACAATAGACGCATCGCAATCGAAGAATCCACCACCGACCTTGCCAGTGCAGCATGCCTCGCCGCCATGGGAAGCAGCGCCGACGAAAACAGCCCCGCCGCACTGCCTGAAGCGTTCGGATGGAGCGCCCAGCAGATCGACCCCGCAAGTATCGATCTGCTCATTTGCATGACCATCACGCCAGACACGACCATCCCCTCTCAGGCATCGCTGGTTAAGATGGCGCTTGGCTTGGACAACGCCATCGCATTCGATTTGAACGCCGCGTGCTCAGGCTGCGTCTACGGCATAAACGTGGCCGAGTCGATGATGGCTGCATCCCGTATCGCAGGTGGTGCAATTGGCAACAAGATCAATCGCGCACTTGTGGTTGGCGTCGAGCGACTCAGTCGAATCACCGATTGGACCGATCGTGCCACCTGCGTTTTGTTCGGCGACGGCGCTGGCGCCGTCCTGCTTGAATGGAATGAGAACAAGAAGGGCATCCTCAGCACGTTCATGAAGAACACCGACGACGTCGACATGACGCTCAGGCGCACCAATCTCTTCAACAATGAAACGTTTCCCTTCGGACCCGCTGACGCAGCTGTCATGCCCTTCGAAGACACCGATTTCATCGGCATGAACGGGCAAGCTGTTTTCAAGTTTGCAGGAAATGCCCTTGCTGAAGCGATCAACACCGTGCTCGATCGTGCGCAATTCAACCTTGACGACGTTTCCTGCATCGTTCCGCATCAAGCGAACGAACGCATCATCAAGTATGCCGCCAAGAAAATCAAACGAGACGAATCGCTCTTCCAGATTTCCATCGGCGAATCCGCCAACACCTCTGCCGCCAGTGCGCTCATGGCGCTCTGTGACGCATATCGCGCCGATCGCATCAACGAGGGCGATGCCGTGATCATGTCCGGTTTCGGCGGCGGCCTCACCTCGGGCGCAGTGCTTTTCATCGCATAGTCCCTGACCACATCGCTAATCTTAGCTTATTCGGAGCACCCGAATATCTTATGTTGTTCGAGTGTTTCGAATATGTTTCTTAATCTCTTGCGAAATGTGAAGACTCTCTGATTCTTATATGATCACTTCGGTCACTTACCGTGACTCTGTCGATCTAAAAGGAAGGGAGAGATAGATGGCAGAAACTAAAAAGAAGAAAGACATGTACTACGTGCATGTCGCCATTGGCTTCGGCTTGATGGCACTCATGTGGGTGCTGCCCAACCCCGAGCCGATCACCCCATTGGGAATGAAGCTGCTTGGCGTGTTCCTGATGATGATCTACGCGTGGTCCACCATCGAAACGCTGTGGCCCTCGGTTGTCGGTTTGGTGCTTATGGGCGCTATCGGCCTGAGCGATGCCGGTTCCAATGACGTGTGGCTGCAGGCAGTTGGCAACAACACCGTTCTGGTCGTCCTGTTTGCCATGATCCTGTTCGGCGCAATCGATCAGGTTGGCGACACCAAGTACATCGCGAAGTACATTCTAACCCGTAAAATTCTCAGGGGCCGTCCTTACGTGTACATCGCGCTGTTCTTCACCGCATGCGCGGTGTTGTCCGGCTTCCTGAACGTGTTTATCGCCCTCATCCTGATGTGGCCGATCGCAACGCGCAACATGGAAATCATGGGCATTACCAAGGAAGACCGTGTTTGGAAGTTCTTCTTCGTGGGTATGTTCCTGGCCATCACGCTCTTCCAGCCGCTGCTGCCGTTCAAGGGCGCACCGCTGATCCCGCTGAGCGCCTATGCCAAAACCGTTGGCACCGCGATCCCCTTCGTGCCCTACATCGTGGCCGATATCGTGATGTCAGTCTTCATTCTTGCCTGCTACCTGCTTATGATGAAGTTCATCCTTCGCATTGACGTCTCGAAGATGAAGTCCATCACCCCCGAGATGGTCGAAGAACAGATTCCCC
>CAKUNS010000030.1 GCA_934668515.1 uncultured Eggerthellaceae bacterium | reverse complement strand
GTGGACTGTCGGGGACTCGAACCCCGGACCTTGGGATTAAGAGTCCCCTGCTCTACCAACTAAGCTAACAGTCCGTGTTATTTCGTATAAGCGCGCTGGGGTGGGTGAAGGGGCTCGAACCCTCGACCTCCAGAGCCACAATCTGGCGCCCTAGCCAACTGGGCGACACCCACCGTGTGCGCAAGGATAGATAATACGGGCGTACCAAAGAAAATGCAAGGGTTTTTTTCAAAGCCCCCTCCTTCCCCAAAACGCACACAAACCTGGGATAGCAATAGCGAGTTTGAATAAGTGTCCGAGCGCGCTTTCGCGACGGACGTCCAGGGCGGATGGGTGTGAATAGATTGCACCATCCGCCGCCTAACGCGTATTTGAAAGTAAGCGTTTGCTAAGTAACCAAGCTGCGACAACGCAATGGTTTTCTCAAACCCGCAATGTGCGTCGCGTATAATTAAAGGTCGATCCCACACCCCGAAAGGCGGCTCGGTCTATGGCCACGTTCCAACTTATCCTTTTGCTAATGGCAGCTGTTCTGGTCTCGTCGGTAGTCGAGCAGATCATCCCCAAAGTATCAGTCCCTCTCGCCCAGATCGCCATGGGCGTCGTTATCGCCATCCTTGCGGGAAACCGCATTCAGATCGGACTCAGCGCCGACCTGTTCCTGGTCATCTTCATCGCGCCGCTGCTGTTCCACGAGGCCGTCAATTCAGACAAAACCGCGCTTTGGCACTACAAGAAAACGTTCCTCTCATACGCCATCGGCCTTGTCGTTGTCATCACACTTGCCGTGGGCTTCGCCGTGCACCTCATGATCCCCTCGATCTCGCTTGCTGCAGCTTTCGCGCTGGGCGCCGCCCTTGGACCCACCGACGCAGTGGCCGTGGCTTCCATATCGAAGGAAGCGCAGATCCCCGCCCGTCAGCAAACCATCCTGCAAGGCGAATCGCTGCTCAACGACGCTTCCGGTATCGTCTCATTCCAGTTCGCCATTGCCGCCGCAACAACCGGAGCCTTCTCGCTTCTCCACGCCGTCGAAGATTTCGCCATCGAGTTCATCGGAGGATTGGCCTTAGGCCTGATACTCGGTCTTCTCATCAACTGGCTGATCCACAAGATCAGCGACCTTGGCCTGGAGAGCATCACGTTCCATGTAACGCTTGAGGCGTTCACGCCCTTCATCGTGTACATGTTGGGCGGCCTTCTACACGTCAGCGGCGTTATCGTCGTTGTCACCTGCGGCATCGTCATGTCGCTGAGCAAACAGCACCTCGGACCCCACGCCTCGCGCTTGAGCATCGTGTCCTCAAGTTTCTGGGAGGTCTTCGCCTTCGTGCTGAACGGCGTCGTGTTCGTCTTGTTGGGCACTCAGCTGCCAAACGCAATCGGCAACACCTGGAGCGACGACGGCATCTCGTCGTTCGACCTTGTCATCTACATCATCGTGATCGTGCTGATCATGCACGGAACGCGCCTTATCTGGTCCATCATCGCCGAGAAGCTGGTCGATAGGCGCAAGGGACGCACAAGGCCGTTCAAAGAGCAAATGCGATCTGCCCTTATCACCACGCTTTCCGGCGCCAAGGGAACCATTACCCTGGCAATCATGTTCACCATCCCCACGTGGGTGACCACCGGCGGCGGCATGACGCGATTCCCCGATCGCGACCTGCTCATCTTCCTTGCCAGCGGCGTCATCGTGGTCTCGCTGCTACTGGCAACCTACGTCGTGCCGCTGCTTGCCCCGCGTGTCGAGAAGAAATCGGAAAGCCAAAAGCAAGACGCCGAAACCAGCATCGAGATCCTGCGCGCCGTCGTCGAAGACCTCAGCGCGCATATCACACCCGGCAACCGCGCCGGCGTGACAGAGGTCATCCGCCAATACAACGACCGCATCACGCGCCTGCAAAACGACAGCGATTATCTTGAAGAAGAATCCGACACCGACGTGCGCATCCTTGTCCTTCAGTGGGAGCAAGAATACGTGTGGGACCGCATCGATGCGGGAACGGTCCCGCCTGTCGAAGGCTATCAAGTCATGAACATCCTTGCACGCGGCGAATCGATGCTCCGCCAAGAGAAGGTACGCAAAGCAAGCTTGAATCGCCGAGCACGTCGCGTGATCGGCTCGCTTAGGGCGGTATTCCACACCCTTCGCGAAAAGCTTCCCTTGCAAGAAGGAGGAGAAGACAGCGGGCGCGTCAGGCGCGAGCTGCAAATCGATGCTCTGAAGTACGGCATTGAGCGTATGCAGAAAGAGATGGCCAACTCCGATTACGCCTCTGAGTCGTTCAGCCGCCTGATCATCGAATACCAACGCGCGATTGCGGCGCTGCAGGCGAAAAGCCCTTCGATCACCGACATCACCAGCCTAGAAGACCGCGCTGAAGATGTGCTACGCCCCGCCCTGCACCTTGAGCTCGAGCAAATTCAGCTTGCCTATGATGAAGGTCGTCTCTCCCGCGCCGCAGCGCAGCATATGCGCCGTAACGTCCACATGATGGAACTCGATCTGGAAGACTACTTCTAAGAGACGCCAAGGGCGCCACAGCGCCCCATCAGAGCCTGCGTGCGCGGCAAAAGCGTCCGGTTGATAGCCAAACAGCCGAATCGACCACAGCAAGCCGCAACGCGCCTCACCAATCTTCCCAATCCCCCAGCAAACGCACGCAGCGCCCCGACGGTGATCCATCGGGGCGCTGCTTATTTTGCAAACGAAAGCGACAACGGGGAACTAAGCGGTTTCCGCCTGAGATTCCTCGCGAGGCTGCATATACACCGGAGCCGAAACGCCAAGCAGGCTAAGCGTAAGAGCCAAAACGATACGGGCGCTGTCCGCCAGTGCAAGTCGTGCGTTCTGAACCGCAGCGTCTTCGCCCATAATGCGGCACTCGGTATAGAAGTGATGGAACGCAGCCGCAAGCTCTTCGGCGTAATGAGTCAAGCGGAACGGAGCACGATCGCGAGCCGCAAGCTCGATAAGCTCAGCAAAGTCATCCATCTTACGCATGAGGGCAAGCTCGGCAGGATGCGTGAGAACGCTCAAGTCGACATCGACGGGAACCGCCGCGGCCGCAAGCTCTTCGGCAGGCGTGTCGTTCAGCTCGATGCCCGCGGCCTTGCGCAGGATCGAGCAAATGCGAGCATGGGCATACTGAACGTAGTAAACGGGATTCGTGGAGTCCTGCTTCTTTGCAACCTCGATGTCGAAATCGATAGGCTGGTCGCTCGAGCGCGACAGCATGAGATAACGCGTGGCATCGGGGCCGACCTCCTCGATAAGCTCGGCGAAGGTGATCATCTCACCGGTGCGCTTCGACATGCGAACAGGCTCGCCGTTGCGCAAAAGGTTGACCAGCTGGCCAAGAACGACTTCAAGGGCGCCCTCGTGGCCGCCAGCCGCAAGCATAGCCTCGCAGCGCGCAATGTAACCATGGTGGTCGGCGCCCCAAATATCGATGAGGTGATCGAAACCACGGCTAAGCTTGTTGTAGTGATAAGCGATGTCGCTGAAGAAATACGTGAACTCGCCGTTCGCCTTGATAAGAACGCGGTCCTTCGTGTCGCCGAAATCGGTGGAGCGGAACCAGGTTGCGTCGTCCTTCTCGTAGATGCAGCCTTTCTCGCGCATCAGATCGAGCGCGCGATCAACGGCGCTCTTGCCGTCCTCGTCGGGAACGTAAAGAGAGCGCTCCGAGAAAAACATGTCGAAATGATTGCCGAAGCCCGCGAGGGTTTCCTGCGTCAGAGCGAGCATCTTCTTGTAAGCAAGCTCGCGGAAAGCGAGAATGCGCTCGTCTTCGGGAACAGAAAGCCACTTGTCGCCATCGGAAGCGATGATGTCCTGAGCGATGTCGGAAACGTAGCCGCCGCCATAGCACTTCTCGGGCATCTCGATGTCCTGGCCAAGAGCCTGAAGGTAGCGGACGTTCACGCTGTTCGCGAACACATCAAGCTGAACACCGTGGTCGTTGACGTAGAACTCTTCGTACACGTCGTTGCCAGCATGACGCATGACGCGAGCCATAGCATCGCCCAAAGCAGCCCAACGACCATGACCGACATGCATGGGACCGGTGGGGTTCGCCGAAACGTACTCAAGGTTGATGCGACCGGGTTTAGCCTGACCGCGACCATAGTCGAAGCCTTGCTGGCGAACAGCAGCCACAACGCCCTGCAGCACCGATGCGGAAAGACGGAAGTTGATGAAACCGGGACCAGCGATCTCGGCAGAAGCGATGACGTCGTTCTTGGGGAGGTGGTCGACGAGCGTTTGGGCGATATCGCGCGGGCCCTTGTGGGCGAGCTTCGCCGAACGCATGGCAACCGTGGAAGCCCAGTCGCCGTTCGCCGCGTCACGCGGACGCTCGAGCGCAGCCTGCGGGGCCTCGGGCATGTCTAGCGAGCCGTCGGCAATGGCCGCGGCTACCGCCTCGTTGACGATGTTCTCTAACTGTTCGCGGATCTGCATAGTCTTTCTTTCTTGGATTCGAGTGATTACGAAAACGTGTTAACGGGTTAAATCTCGGGAAGGGGCTCATCGGAGAGCGTAGCGTACATGATGGCCTTGATGGCGTGCATGCGGTTCTCCGCCTCGTCGAACACCACCGAACGCGGGCCCTCGAACACCTCGTCGGTGACCTCCATCTCGGTGATGCCGAACTTGTCGGCGATCTTCTTCCCTACCGCGGTTTTGGTATCGTGGTACGCGGGAAGGCAATGCATGAGCTTCGCATCGGGTTTGGCGTACGAGAATGCCTGCTCATTGATCTGATAAGGAGACAGGAGCTTGATGCGCGCATCCCACACCTCGTCGGGCTCACCCATGGAAACCCACACGTCGGTATACAGGATATCGGCATCGCGGCAACCCTCGGCGACATTCGCCGTGCACAGAATAGTGGAACCGTTCTGCTGTGC
The DNA here is from genome assembly GCA_934668515.1 of uncultured Eggerthellaceae bacterium. GTDB lineage: Bacteria > Actinomycetota > Coriobacteriia > Coriobacteriales > Eggerthellaceae > UMGS1502. The sequence continues at coordinate 11,862 of CAKUNS010000030.1, read as the reverse complement.
GATTTCCTTGCATGTTTCAACAAGGGCGGCGTCGGGCTGGTTTTCAACCGGGCCACAAGCAACGTAATTCACGCCCAGCTTAGCGCACACGACCATGAGCGAATTGGCGACGTTGTTGCGCGCGTCGCCCATGAACACGAGCGTGCGACCACGCAAGTCGTTACCGTAAATCTCGCGCATGGTAAGCATGTCGGCGATCATCTGGGTGGGATGCCATTCGTCGGTAAGGCCGTTCCAAACGGGGCAATCGGCGAAATCGGCGATCTCCTGCACGACCGCTTGGCCGAAACCGCGGTACTCGATGCCGTCATAGAAGCGAGAAAGCACGCGCGCGGAGTCGGCAATGGATTCCTTCTTGGAAACCTGCGAACCGGCGGAATCGAGATACGTGACGTTCATGCCCAGATCGTAAGCGCCAACCTCGAATGAGCAACGCGTGCGAGTGGACGTCTTCTCGAACAGCAAAACGATGTTCTTGCCTTCGCAGAAACGATGAGGCACGCCGGCTTTCTTCATGGCCTTTAGTTTCGCAGCGACATCGAGAAGATGTTCGATCTCGGCGCTGGAATAATCAAGAAGCTTCAGAAAATCGCGGCCTTTCAGGCTGTCTGCCATGATGCCAATCCTTTCGACGACAATGAAGCAATAATTATAGCCGCCTTTGCCGTCACGGACAGCAAGTTTAGTGGCGGAGCACGTCGAATTCACGTTCGGAAAGCGGGCAGAAAAGCCGTGGCAAGAAGATGGCGCGCCCAGTAGGACTCGAACCTACAACCTACGGATTAGAAGTCCGTTGCTCTATCCATTGAGCCATGGGCGCGCGAAAGACGAATGTCGCACGAAGCGGCTTGCGCCGTAGACGATGCGCACTGCGTAATCATAACGCAATTCGCCGCCACTCATACGCAATGCGCAAAACCAAAATGAGCTAACGACTTTCAACGGGCACGTCTTCGCCAAAAATCCCCTTTCTCAGTAAGTCACCTTCTGATATAATGCATATCTTGTCTGGACGTCGGGATGTGGCGCAGTTTGGTAGCGCGCCTGCTTTGGGAGCAGGATGTCGCAGGTTCGAATCCTGTCATCCCGACCACTTTGACGAATGCGGGTGTGGTTCAATGGTAGAACTCCAGCCTTCCAAGCTGATAACGCGGGTTCGATTCCCGTCACCCGCTCCATTGAAACTTATGGCCAGCCGCAGAGCTGGCCTTTTTGTTTATCGAAGGAGCGTAGCCATGTCATCTATGAAAACCGTCGTTCTGGCAACCAACAACGCCCATAAGGTTTCCGAGATCAAAACCGCGCTCGACTTCCCCGGCTGGGAGTTCAAAACGCTTCGCGAGATGGGCATCGAATCCGATCCCGAGGAAACCGCGGAGTCGTTCGAAGGCAACGCGCGCATCAAGGCCCAGGCCGCCCGCGATGCCGCTCAAGCCGCCACGGGCAAGCCCGTTGCCGCGCTTGCAGACGACTCAGGCCTGGTAGTAGACGCCCTCGATGGCGCACCGGGCGTTCATTCCGCTCGCTACGCCAGCACCGACGGCAAAGATGCCGACGATAACGCGAACAACGCCAAGTTGCTGTCCGCCCTTTCGGGCGTCACCGACGATAAACGCACCGCGCACTTCGCCAGCTCCATCGTCTTCATCGACGAAAACGGCACCGAAACCACCGCTTACGGCATCGTTGAAGGACGTATCGGCCACGAGGCGCAGGGCGAGAACGGCTTCGGCTACGACCCCCTGTTCTGGCCCGACGTGTTCGGGGGCGAGTTCACGCTGGCCGAGGTTCCGCAAGCTCGTAAGAACGAGGTCTCGCATCGCGGCAACGCTCTGCGCGAGCTTCGCGCGAAACTGGAATCCGCCGGCAAATAAAGCAAGAAACGATCGGTCATCGAGGCGAGACATGGCGAAACAACAGCAGCACAAAACCAACGCGCAGCGAGAGGTGGAAGCAGCTGGTTTTTCCGCCTCTTACCACGGTATCGACGTAGAAGACGGCTTCTCGTTCACGGGAACCCAACTGGCAGAGATCTTAGGCGAAGACCCCGATCAGGTATTCAAAACGCTCGTCACTCAAGGAAAATCGGGAGAGCACTACGTGTTCATGATCCCCGTTGCCTGCGAGCTTGACCTGAAGAAGGCAGCGACCGTGGTTGGCGAGAAATCCGTCGCGATGATCAAAGCGAAAGAGCTGTTGCCCCTTACTGGATACGTCCACGGAGGCTGCTCTCCGCTGGGCATGAAGAAGGCATTTCCCACCGCCATTGACGAAACCGCTGCCTTATACGATACCATCTGCTTCTCGGCGGGACGCGTTGGGCACCAAATCGAGATGTCACCCAACGACTTGGCGAAGCTGATCGATCTAACATTCGCCGATCTCATCGCAATCTAGCCAATTCCGCCAACTAATGTATCTGGCAATAAGTCGAGCCGCATAGCCCGAGATCGCGGGGCTATGCGGCTCGCTTTGTTTCCTGCGTACTCAAAACACCCACGTCGAAAGCGGTCGATCGGCTGCATCTACAGCGTCAAAATCGCCCTTTGCCCTATCACCAGTGAGAAACGACGACGTCGCCTTCTTGGGTGATGCTGTAAAGCTCGGCGGCAGCACCTACCGGCAAATTCACACAGCCATGGCTGCCATAGCCGATCGCGTACATGTTGCCGCCGAAGCCCGGCTGCCAATCGGCGTCATGAAGGCCGATGGCGTTACCGACGAAGGGCATCCAATAGCGCACCTGCGACTCGTAGATCTTCTTGCCGTTCTCGTAACCAACAAGCTTCGAAGGGCTGGCCTTGGCATTCATCGAGAAAACGCCGACGGACGTGTCGTGCACCCCGTCAGGCTTGCCGGAAATGCAATCGGATTCCCAAATCAGGTCGCCGCTCTCGTTGTACATGCGAACGTGCTGTTCAGCCAAATCGATGTCGATGTAGCGGTTACCCCAGTCCTTCTCGCCTGCACCGTTGTATGCCTCGCCCTCGGAAACGCAGGGGATGTCGACCGTCTGGGAAACGCCGCTTTTCACCGCCTCGGTTATCGAGGAATGCAGTGCTTCGCCATCGACTTCCCAACCGTAAACGCCGCCGGAAACCGTGATGACCTTGCCATCGGGGCGTGTGTACGTGCGCTCAGAGCCAACGGTGTCAAGCTTGCCCTGCAGCTCGGCAATATATGCATCAAGCTGACCGCCATCAAGCGAGACGCTGAAGTCGTCTTCCAGTTTGATCCACTGGGAAATCTGATCGGGACCGATCGACCCGGCATCGTTTCCAGCCATGACGAGCTTGACCGTCAAACCGCACATGCGCGTCGCCGTGTCTGCGGCGGTCTTCAAACGAGCATCCGTCGACAAAATGTCGGCCTTCTTCAGCTCGTTGGCCCCCAACGTCACAGAGGGTTGGAAGGACAGGATGGCGACATCAGCGGCCTTCACCACCGCGACAGTGTCAAGCGCCGTGCCCGGAACTTCGGCTTTCACCGCGAACTGCTTTTTAACCTCGTCATAAGCAATAGTCGCGTTCTGAGGCTGCGTGGCCGTCTTATTGAACTCCTCAACCTTTTCTTTAAGGTCGGCTTCGAGCGTTGAACCACCAGAGTAATTGGCCACGAACAAGTCGGTAAGGGCGTGATCGCTCTGGGAAAGCAAGTAGGGCCACTGCCACGCAGGCAGCGCCTCGTGCATCTTCTTAACAATCTCTGCGGAGTCGATCTTGACGCCTGCGCGAGCGGTGTCGATGGTGTAGTTGAATCCATCACCCGAGACGGTAAGCTGGTAATCGCTCACGGCTTCATCAAGCTGAGCGGCGACTTCGGCGGAGGATCTCATAGACGCATCGATGGCGCCAATCGAAGTGCCTGGGAAAAACCAGTTCGAAAAAAAAGCGATGCCGGCGAGGTAGGCTACCGCAAGCAGGCCCGCGATCGAGCCGAAAACGATGCCCAGAATCTTCTTGACCTTCCTGCGATCAACCTTCTTCTTGACCTTTTCGTCCGCAAAGGAAACCGGGGAAACACCTTCGTAAGCGCTCTGATCGTACGCCTCAGCTTCGTATGCGCCCGAACCATCAACGACCGACTCGCGAGCCGCGGCTTTCTCCGCAGGCGACAATGCGCGGGTCGCGTCATCTGCAGCAATGTTTTCCGTGGTCGATTCGACCTGAGGGACATCCGCAACGACAGGCTCGTCCCCCGTTGCCGCATCGACGACGCCCTGAGCGTCCGAAGGCACTGCAGTGACTTGGTCGGCTGCGGTTTTGAGATCTTTCTTCTTGGATTTCGAAGTGTTGCCCTTTGCGTGTTTGCCGCGCGACTTGCTCACGTTAATTCTCATCCCATTCGAATTTGTACAGGAACCGGCTCGTCTTTTCGCAAGCGATTGTAACATCGTCCCTGATAAAAGAATCGTTCTTTAGGTAAACGCACTTCATTATCAAATGACGACGACCGCGTACAGGTGCGACAACCCCGATGCTGCCAAGCACACGACCAAGCAACAACATGTGGTCGCTCCACCTAGATAGCAACTTGCCCGCCGCAGGGCAAGCGCGTATAATTATTTTTCTAGCGAATGACCGCGGTAAACACAGTCGGCAACGACCTTACCAGCACATGACATCCGCTCGATCTTTGAAAAGGTGGGGCCTTCTCCCCTTTAGCAGCCTAGCTGCAATCAACGGGGGCGACTGGTTTCGACATGGTAGGTCTGAAGTGAGGAGCAGGTCGTGGTCTCCTTTCCACGTTAAACAGGGGTAACGTCAAGTTTAATTGGCAAGAATACTTCTTTCGAGCGTTCCTACGCTCTCGCTGCTTAATTTACTAGCGCGCGCCAATCCCGAGATCTTTCCCGTTTCGGGTGCGGTGTCATTTTAGGGAAATGCTCCAAGGCACGTAGCCGGTATGGCCTTGGATAAGATCGAACCGACTCGGAAAGCAACGCACGTCGACGAGCCGAGCTTTCCTAAATCTGATCGCCGAATAAGCTTGTAGAGCCTGACCGAGGGTCTAGTATGGACCGGAGTTCGATTCTCCGCGCCTCCACCACACGTTCAAGCCTGTTCAGACGAGAATTCCCGTCTGAACAGGCTTTTCTTTTAATCACACCGCAGAAAAGGAATCATCATGACACTCATGGATACCCTGCTGGCTCGCCACAGCACCCGCAAATTCACCGGCGAGAAAATCCCACGCACTCAGATTGAGGAAATCGCACGAGCTGGACTCACCGGCCCTGTCGGGCGCAACAAGAAGCCCTGGAAGCTGGTGGCAGTTGACGACGCCGAGACCATCGAGAAGCTCTCGGCAGCACGCACGCCGCGCCAAGGAATCTTCGACACCACCACTGCCGTGATCGCCGTGTTCGGAAACCCCGAAATCGCGGATACGTGGATCGAAGACTGCTCGGTGGTCATGACCAACATGCATCTCATGGCAAACGAACTGGATCTTGGAAGCTGCTGGATTCAAGGCCGCGGCCGCGTTACCGAGAACGACCAAGCTTCCAGCGATTACGTTCGCGACGCGCTTGGCATCTCCGACGAATGGGAGCTTCTTGCCATGCTCGCCATCGGCGCGATTGATGACGACGCACCCGTTCGCACTCGCACCGAGGACGACATCGACATGGCGCCCTTCAACTGGCACACCGCCGAATAAGCAAATCCGCCTCCGCAAGCCAAAAGGCCGTCGATAAGGCAACCAAGCGCCCCATCGACGGCCTTCGCGCATCCAACAGCTACAGCTCAATGCGCTCGAACAGCTCTCTGCCCACACCGCACACCGGGCACGCGTAATCAGCAGGCAATTCTTCAGCGTATTCAATGTGCCCGCAAACAGTGCAACGCCAAGCAATCTTAGAGGCGCCGGGATCCGTGGATGCCTTCACGACCGAGGGACCAGGACCGTCGGTCTCCGAGAGCTTTTCCTCGCCTAGATAGCTCGATGCCTTCGGCGGCGTCTTACCGCCTTTGACCTGATGATAATAAGCGTAGGTCATAGGCGCAGCAACGCCCTCCACGCGCTTAGCCTCTTCCACAGCGCCCACAAACAGGATATGGGTGCCCAAATCAACTTCTTGCACCACCTTCGCCGAAAACCAAGCGCAGCAACCCTCGGCGAGGACGGGCATACCCGCAGCATCACGATCGCTTGCGTGACGCGCGAACTTGTCGAACTCAGTTGAGGTGTGGAATCCAAAGGTGCCGATAAGCTCCATCGAGGCGTCCTCGGACAAGCACGACGCGGTGAAGCGCCTCGCAACGCGAATGGCAGATGTCGTAGCGTTATCCTTATTAAGGGCGACACTTACTTGAAACGGCGAAGAAGTTACCTGAGCGAACGTATTCGCCACGCAGCCGAAGCTCGTGCCTTCGTCGCCTGTTCCGATGACGTACATGCCATAGCTCAACGAATGGAATGCCGATTTGTCAATCATCTTCTTCCCCTTTCATGTAGTACTGACCATACCCCCGCGCAAGTTTGCCCTGCAAAAAAGAAAAGGACCCGACGGGCCCTTTTCTTTTGCGACTTTTCAACCGTCGCTGTCCAATGGCCCTATCCTAACAAGGTGAAACCATCATCTTTAAGCAATCTAAACCTGAGGATACTCAGGCTTGGGATTAAACTTAATCGCCTCCTTTAGTTTAGCTTTCATTTTCTGCTGAAGCTTGGGAGAAACGCCACCTTCCTTCATCTGGAGGCATACCGTCCTGCAAAACATTAAATAGCTAGCTCTTCCTTCGTGATGAAGCCTAAAAGAAGCCTCGTTGCGAATGCCATACGCAAACTTCCAGGCATTTGTCTCATTGATCTGACCAAAGTTGACACCTTTGTTCTCGCCCATGTCGTGAACAACCACACTATCGAGAACCTGAATCCCAGGGCATCCCTTCGATAAACGGCGTGTGTACTCAGCGTCGTCAAACCAGATGAAGTACTCTTTGTACGGTAAACCGAAATCCTCCAAAGCCCACCTCGGAACAAGGACCGATACAAACGAACAAGAAGTCACAAGAACAGAGTTCTGACCCTTAACCAAAAGCCTGCCCCAATCCCAAGCCGTAACGGGATTATTCATCTCACAGATCGAACCATCAGTAAATTTAACAACAGAGCAAGCGAACGGAACGTCGAGTCCCATTTCATCAACAGCTGCGGCGTACCCTTTGATCAAAGATTCGAGCGCGTTCGGTTCGGGGTAGCCATCATCATCCGAAACCCAAACATAGTCCGCTCCGAGATCGTAAGCCCTTTTCATGCCCGCCGAAAAACCACCTGCGCCACCAATGTTCTCGGGCAGATTCAGTAAATCAAGATGAGCGCCACACTCCCAGTGATGCTCCGAAATATATGCTTCGAGATACTCCTTCGTGCCATCGCTTGACGCATTATTGACCAAGACAACGTGCGTCAAAGGGTATGACTGGGCTTCAAGGGAACTCAAAACCGTCTTCAACTTTTCGAGCCTATTGTAAGTGACAACAACAGCCGCAACCGTTGGTTTATCCATCAGAGCTACTTCCATTCGTTGATCATGCGAGTGAACAGACTATCGGCCGTCTCGAATTGAGAAAAATCCTCGATCATTTTTTTCTCGCTCTCCCAAATCGATTGCCTGAACCCCTCGTCTTCATCCATCTTAACCGCAAGATCCATCGCTTTTTTCTGAAAAGATCTCGTGCTCGACCCAAGCAAGGCCTCTGCGGGAATGACCGTCTTTTGGGAACCCACATCTGTAGAGAGAACAGGAACGCCCGAAGAAACAGCCTCAAACGTAGTAAGCGTAATTCCCTCGTTCACGGAGGAGATCACTAGAATATCAGCATCCTCGTACGTCTTGGAAACGGGAACGTCGATAGAACGCCGATCAACGACCCCGTTCAAACCATAGTGATCGATCATTCGATCTACAACAGCATCAATATCCCCACTGCCGTGCATGATGAACCGAAAACGGCCTGGGTACTTTTTTTCCAGACTCTTCGCAAGATAGATAAACGCATCCGGCCTTTTTTGGCGGCTTATTCTTCCGACGAAAGCGAGGGTAAGCGCATCTTTGGAAACCCTACCCTTGCAAGAAAGCGAGCTAAGGTCTGCCGTTAGATCCACCAAGGGAGCGTCAACGACCTTTTTGGGGTCTACGCCATGGACCGCAGTCATCCAATCCACGAGCTGAGGGGAGATAACATGATGAAGGTCGATATATCCATCATGCGAGACGGACTCAGCCGGATATCCACCATGACACCTATATTCAACGATATGAAGAGAATCAACAACAGGAACGCAAGGGAAGTATCTTTTCACCCACCACAATCTGTCGTACATCCATTGTGAGTGGTGTATCAAAACCCCCCGAATATCAAATTGCTCGAACAAGGCCCTAAGAAGAGGCTCATCGCCAGGCCTATCTTGAGTCGGGAACGTCAAGTTCATAACCACAGAGCCCTCTAGGTCGGCACTCGTGATCCAAGGCTGATGGCTGTTAATAGAAGTAATGACGATAGGGGTCATTCCTGATTCACGAACGAGTCGAATCGTCTCCATAGCCCATCGCTCAGCGCCTCCCGCTTGAAGCCAGTGCATAGCCACGATAACTGCTTTAAGCGCATCGGCAACACTTTGACCAGGAGCGATGGAGGCGATAGGTCGGTTCGATACCTTGACAGCCCCCTCATACAAAGGCAGCCCCGAAGGCTTAATCGCCTCTTTTCCCTCGGCGATTCTCCTTCGACGATTAAACTCTCTCACGTCATCAAGCAAAAGAGGGTTGCGAATTTCCAAATCGCGATACAGTTTTTCAGCAAATGTGTATCCACGATCGAACATGAGGTCATCATCGACATCCTCATCAGAAGTGAGAGCTATATGCCGAACCCCCGAATCAATTACAGGGACGTCATCGAAATAATAATGAGGGGAAAACTCAGATTGCCCCTCAACAAGAGACACCGCCGAAAACTCGCAAACAGGATCAATCCCCGCTTTTACTGTTAAGGACCCGTCCAAAGTTGTCACATCGGTAAGACACGGGTACTTCCACCCTCCCCCTAAGTAAATCTTATACTCGAGAGTACGGCCAGGTTGAAGCAGCGCATTATACGTCATAGCCCCTTCAACAAGCTTGCGCTGGCGCGGCGTAAGAACGGATAAGCTGGATTCATCGGAAATGCGAAATAGCAAGCGGCCCATAATCCTCCACAAATATTCAAATCAGCTATAAAGGAAGTATAGTGCCCTGGCTTCAGCCGACGCCACCAAGACCAGTGAATACAAAAAACGATCGCGCAAGGCTAGTTCACTGAACTTCCCTCAGCCCTACAGGCCTAGTTGCCAGGACTAAGAAAGATATGGCAAGAACCAGCGCAACATGAAGTAAGCCCACGCATACCAAACCCACCACTGAATCAAACACCAGAACAAAAGAAGCCCAATCGATAAAAATCGATTCAAACCAATGAATGCAGAGCACGAGGAGGGTATTCGTCCCAATAAGAGAGAGAAAACGAAGCTGTCGATCGCCCATGCCCTCACCAAAATAACGGGCGATCATCATTATCGCCACTGAAGAAGAAACGCTCATCGCAACACCAGCGAGAAGGAATCCCACATGGAACAAGTTTCCAATGGAATAGAAAACACCCGCACTCAAACATAAGAACCACGTGAAAAGCGCCGTCAAAAGCGCCAATTTCCCCTTAACGCTGCCAAGTTCGAGCGCCTTTCCCCATTGGTTCTTAAGAGAGTACCCAATGAATAGGTAGAAAATTGCCACCAGAGCCTGATTAAGCGCAAAAGGCAAAAACAGAACGCGTCCGATTTGCCAACCGGAAAGCATCATTAGGAAATAGATCAAGCAGATAATGGGCTGATTGATTTTTCGGGATTCCAAAAAATTCTGAAGAAGCTGAAAGACCACCCTTGCCACAAAAAGCGTCATCAAGAACCAAGCGAGCCCAATTCCAGAAATGCCAAAAATGGGGACATCGCCGCCTGAAGCCCATATCGAAGCCAGAACCATCTTCCTGACAACAGCAAGACTCGCCCCCTCAGTAACGACGTGGATCATAAGGTTAGAAAGGCAAATCAACAGATACGGAACCAAAAGTCTAGAAGCCATTTTGGCAAGATCAGGTTTAACGGCCTTGATGAAATACCCCGAGACGACAAAGAAAAGCGGGATATGGAAGGAGTAGACGAACGAATGAATCGGGTTGCCTATAACGTACGTATGACCAAGGACGACCGCAAGAATCGCTAAGCACTTTACGTGATCGACCCATCTTTGCCTAACCGCGCCACTAGAGCCCATGCATAACCTCGTTTTCAGCATTAGATACCGTAAAAACCGAAAAGGATGCTAGCAAATCTCATGACCTCGGCGACCGGGAATCAACCGCGCACACACTAAACAAGAAACAACAGCAGCCCGCCCAAGACCCAGCAAACTGGAGCAAGGACGGGCTTTCTTTCGTCAACTGCACGTTGCTCTAAGCGAGATCGGCAGACCCCTACAGACCAGCTGCAGGATCAACGCCAAGCTCGGCGCGAACCACATCGAACGCAGCCGCGATGGCTTTGTCCATGTCGTAATACTTATAACCACCCAAACGGCCTGCGAACACAACCTTACCCTCACGGTCGGCAAGCTCGCAATACTGCTCGTACAGCGCCGTGTTGCGCTCATCGTTGATGGGATAGTAAGGCTCGTCGCCCGGCTTCCAGTCGGCAGGATACTCACGCGTGATGACAGTCTTAGGCTGAGTGCCGAACTCGAAATGCTTGTGCTCGATAACGCGGGTGTAAGGAACCTCGCGTTCGTTATAGTTCATGACAGCAACGCCCTGGTGATCGGCCTCGTCAAGAAGGTCGGTCTCGAAGCGCAGGCTGCGGTACTCAAGCTGACCCAGGCTGTAATCGTAGAACGAGTCGATGGGGCCGCAGTAGATCACGCGATCGGCAATGTCGGGCTGCTCGGCGATAAGGTCTTTGTACTCGACGCCCGTGCGAACCTCAACGCCCTCGAGCATGTTGGCAACCATCTTGGTGTAGCCGCCCATGGGGATGCCCTGGAAACGGTCGTTAAAGTAGTTGTTGTCGTACGTGAAGCGGCACGGCAGGCGCTTGATGATGGAAGCGGGCAGGTCCTTGCAGTCGCGGCCCCACTGCTTCTCGGTGTAGCCTTTCACCAGCTTCTCGAAGATGTCGCGACCAACAAGCGAAAGCGCCTGCTCCTCGAGATTCTGTGGTTCGCCGATGCCCTCAGCATCAATCTGCTCCTGGATCTTGGCCTTGGCTTCGGCCGGCGTGACCACGCCCCACATCTTGGAGAACGTGTTCATGTTGAAGGGCATGTTATAAATCTCACCCTTGTAGTTGGCGATCGGACTGTTCACGTAGTTGTTGAACTCAGCGAACTGGTTGACGTAACCCCAAACGTCCTTCATGGAAGTATGGAAGATATGAGCACCGTAACGATGTACGTTAATGCCCTCAACCTCTTCGGTGTATACATTGCCGGCGATATGGTCGCGCCTGTCGATAACCAGGCACTTCTTGCCAATCTTCTGAGCCTCATGGGCAAAAACGGCGCCAGTGAGACCAGCGCCGACGATCAAGTAGTCGTACTGAGCCATTGGGACAACCTCCGAATGTCATGTCCGAACGAATTATCTTACGCCATTCTAGCAGAACAGCGCATCGACGGCGGAGGGGCTAAGTTACCAAACAGCGTCAAGAGAGGGGTTGCGCGATGGGCGACCCCAAGAGAGAACTACGAATAGCGTTTCTCACCGCCTCGTTGGACAGCATTTCCCTCGGGACATGATGAAAATGGGAGTGAATGTCATCGGGCAGTTC